>JAEWFB010000277.1 GCA_023389095.1 Actinomycetes bacterium | reverse complement strand
GACGACCTTGCGCGCCTCGGGGTAGAAGCCGCGGTCGGCCGGCGTCAGGCCGATCCCGTCGAGCTCGCGCAGGATCGGCGAGGCCGGCTTGCCGTCCTTGATCCAGCCGAGGAAGCGCCAGATGGCGTCGAAGTCCTTGACGTCGTTGATGAGCGGCGTACCGGTGAGTGCGAGCAGCAGCGGGTCGCCGCCCGGGGTCGCGGCGCGGAGCCGGTCGCCGAGCGCGAGCACCTGCTGGGACCGCTGCGAGGACAGGTTCTTGATGAAGTGCGCCTCGTCGACGACCATCGAGCGGAAGCCGAACGAGGACAGCCAGCCGAAGTGCCGGTCGAGGATCTCGTAGTTGACGACGAAGACGTCGGCGAACGCGTCGACGTCGTCGCCGTCGCCGTGGATGACGGTCACCCGGCGCTGCGGCGTCCACCGTTCCACCTCGCGGGCCCAGTTGATCTTCACGACGTTCGGCACGACGGCGAGCATCGGGTACGCGTCGGCGACCGACGCGGCGAGGACGGACTGCGCCGTCTTGCCGAGGCCGGGCTCGTCGGCGAGCAGGAAGGTGCGGTGGCCCTCGCGGACCGCCTGGAGAAACTGCGACTGGTGCACCATGAGCTGCTGGCCGGGCGGGGAGAACCGGTCGATGCGCGGCGTCGGCGGCAGGTCCATCGACGCGGCCTCGCCGCCGGCGCCCTGCTCGAAGGCGCGGTAGAGCGGGGACAGCAGCTCCCACCCGGCCAGGCGCGCCGGCAGGTACTGGCGGCGGGTGGCCGACTCGAGGTCGGGCACGAGGAACGGGTTGGCGCGGGCGCGGGCCGGCACCGAGCGCGGCAGCACCTGGCGGGCCGCGATCTGCGGCGGGACGACCGGCCGGTCCGGCTCGGGCGCCGCCTCGGCCGGCTCCTCCGGCACCTCGACGCCGGACTCGACCAGCCACTCACGGCGCATCTGCTGAGCGGCGGGGCCGGGCTTGACGCCGGCGTCGAGCAGCGAGATGAGGCTGGTGTCGCGGGCCGCGATCTGGGCCAGGATCCCGGCGATGCCGTCGAGGCGCTTGAGCAGGTCGGCGCGGGTGCCGGTCGGCAGCGTCGCGTCGTCGCGGACCCGGGCCCGCTCGGAGCGCATGAGGAGGGCGACGACGAGGAACTTGGTCCGGTTGGTCGGGCTCGCCTTGCCCTTGCCCGCCACCCGTGACTCGACCTCGCGGACGCGTCGGGCGAGCACGGGGATCAGCGGGGCCGGCTCGTCGCGGCGCGAGCCGTTCGAGCCCGACCCGTTCGAGCTGGTGCCGGTCGAGCCCTTCGAGCTCCTGGACGCGGCCGAGCCGTTGCCGGCCCGGGTGCGAACGCGCGTGGGCATGTTCCTCCTGGTGACGCGTCTGTCGTCGTGACGACGCCTGGCGATGCCGCGGCGATGCCGCGACGACCGAGCGGTGCGACCCGCCGGTCGAGACGGCCTCGACCCGAGTCCGAGGACGCGCACTCACGCGCCTCGGTGACGTCCCGGTGGGCCCGAGCCGGAGCCCGTCGGAGGGCGGGAGTCGGCGGGTCGGGCCGCGCCTCGTCGGCGCGGGGACCCCTCGACTGTACATCGCCCGGGGCCGGGTCGCGTCGTCCGCGGACAATCCGGGCGTACCGCGGTCCGTCCCGGGCGGGAGACCGACGCCTCAGCCGACCTTGACGCCGACCAGGGCCCCGATCGCGTAGGTGACACCCATCGCGACGAGGCCGCCGGCGACGTTGCGGGCGATGGCGCGCCCGGCGGGCGCGCCACCGAGCCGGGCGCTGACCCAGCCGGTGACGGCGAGGGCGACCGCGACGCTCGCGACGGTGACCCAGACCCGCGCGGCCTGGGGGCTGAACGAGACGGTCAGGAGCGGCAGCAGCGCGCCGACGAAGAACGCCAGCATCGAGGCACCCGCCGCGTGCCACGGGTTGGTGAGCGAGGACGGGTCGATGCCGAGCTCGGCCTCGGCGTGCGCGGTGAGGGCGTCGTGGTCGGTCAGCTCGCGGGCCACCTGCTCGGCGAGGGGGCGGCTGATGCCCTTGGCCTCGTACAGCTGGGTCAGCTCCTCGAGCTCGCCGTGGGGGTCCTCGTGCAGCTCACGCCGCTCGAGGGCGATGAGCGCCTGCTCGGTGTCGCGCTGGGTGCTGACCGACACGTACTCGCCGGCTGCCATCGACAGGGCGCCGGCCGACAGGGCGGCGATGCCCGCGACGATGATCGCGGTCCGGCTCGTCGTCGCGCCCGCGACGCCGACGACGACGCCGGCCGTCGAGACGATGCCGTCGTTGGCGCCGAGGACGCCCGCCCGCAGCCAGTTGAGGCGGACCCCGACGCTGTCGCCGTGCGGCTCCTCGCGGTCGTGCCCCGCGTCGACGGCGGGTTCGGCCCGTGCGGCGCCGTGTGACTCGTGAGGCTCGGGGGGCTCGGGCTGCGTCATGGGCCCGATCGTCGCACCGCGCCGTCGGGCTGTCACCGTAGGCGAGGCTCGCCTTCCCTTCGCCCGCGGACCGGAACACACTGGAACACACCGGGACGGAATTCGCGAACTGCCCGGTACGACCCGGGGTCATGAGGGAGGATTCGCACCATGTCGGACATTCCGGGCCTGGGAGACGCCGCCGCCGGCGACCTCGCCAGGTGGATCACCGCTGCGTCGCCGGACGGCCTCTGGCTGTTCGACGCCCAGGGGCGTACCACCTATGCGAACCCGCGGATGGCCGCCATGCTCGGCCGCACCGTCGAGGAGATGGCCGGGTTCAGCGTCCTCGACGCGGTCGACGCCGTGGGGCAGGAGCAGTTCCGCGCGCACCTGGCCGAGCTGCGGGCCGGCACGTCGACCGGCCGCGGCGACAACATCGAGTGCAGCCTCCTCGACAAGCAGGGCAACCGGTTCTGGGCCCTCGTCTCGCACACCCCGCTGCTCGACGACGACGGGGCGTGCCGCGGCTGGCTGCACCGCGTCAGCCAGCACAGCCACCAGCGTGAGCTCGTCGACCTGCTCGCCGAGGCCCAGTCCATCGCGATGCTCGGCAGCTGGGGCTGGGAGGTCGGCTCGGACTCCGTCACGTGGTCCGAGGAGATGTTCCACATCTACGGGATGGACCCGGCCGGTCCGGCCCCCTCCTACGAGGACTTCCTCGCCCTGCTCCACCACGACGACCGGGCCCACGTCGCGGCCACGATCCAGCGCGCGCTCACCGAGGGCGACACGTGGGAGTTCGACGCCCGCGTCGTGCGCGGTCCCGGCGACAGCATCTGGGTGCGGGGCCGCGGCATCGTCAGCCGCGACGCCGACGGCGCCGTCGTGCGGATGGGTGGCACGACCCAGGACATCACCGAGAAGAAGGACGCCGAGCAGGCGCTCGCGCTCATCACCGCGATGGCCACGGCCGCCAACGAGTCGGCGACGCTCACCGAGGCCCTGCCGGCGATCCTCGCCGAGGTGGCCGCGCACACGACCTGGCGCCCCGTGCTCGCCGCGGTCGTCGACGCCGAGGGTCACGTCGGCGGCGTCATCCCGCCGCCGCGCGGCGTCGAGCCGAGCGCCGTGCCGCAGCACGAGGGCCTCGAGCTGGCCAACCGCGCCGTCAACGCCCGCGAGACCCGCCTCGAGCTGGGCCGCACCGGCACGTACGTGGCCGGCATCCCCGTCATCGCCGAGGACCGCGTGGCCTGCGTCGTCGTGCTCGACACGCGGGCCCCGACGCCGCCCGTCCCCGACGACGCCACGACGATCCGGCAGATCACGGCCCTCTTCGCCCGCGTCGCCGAGCGGGAGTGGACCGCGGTGCGCCTCGCGCAGGCCCGCGACGAGGCGATGAAGGCCTCCCGGGCCAAGTCCGAGTTCCTCGCGACGATGAGCCACGAGATCCGCACGCCGCTCAACGGCGTCATCGGCCTGTCCGAGCTGCTCGGTCGCTCCGACCTCACGCCGCACCAGCGCCGCCTCTCCGACGGCATCGACCAGGCCGGGCACGTGCTCCTCGAGCTCGTCAACGACATCCTCGACCTGTCGAAGATCGAGGCCGGCCGCCTCGAGCTCGAGTCCGTCGACTTCGACCCGGCCGCGGTGCTCGAGCGCAGCGCCGGGCTCGTGGCCGAGCGGGCCCGCGCCAAGGGACTCTCGCTGACCGTCGCGCACGGCGGCGAGGTGCCGTTCATGGTGTCCGGCGACCCGGTCCGCTTCGGCCAGGTCGTCGCCAACCTCACGACGAACGCCGTCAAGTTCACCGACTCCGGACGCGTCGACGTGCGGATGTCGCTCGAGCGGGTCGAGGTCGGCGGCCCGGTCCTGCGCGTCGAGGTCCGCGACACCGGCGCCGGCATCACCCCCGAGGTCCGCGACCGGCTCTTCGAGTCATTCACCCAGGGCGACTCCTCGACGACCCGCCAGTACGGCGGTACCGGGCTGGGCCTGGCCATCTCGCGCCAGATCGTCGCGGCCTTCGGCGGCGAGATCGGCGTCGAGAGCGTGCCGGGCGAGGGCAGCACGTTCTGGTTCACCGCGTGCTTCGCCGGCGCCTCGTCACGCTCGGTGGGGCGGCCG
Organism: Actinomycetes bacterium; assembly: GCA_023389095.1. Taxonomy (GTDB): domain Bacteria; phylum Actinomycetota; class Actinomycetes; order Actinomycetales; family Dermatophilaceae; genus Monashia. The sequence goes on along the minus strand of JAEWFB010000277.1, from coordinate 278 downwards.
GAGGCGCAGGTGGCCGCGGTGTCGTCGCTGCGGGTGCTCGTCATCGGCCGCGACGCCGGGCACCGCCAGCGCATCGAGGACCAGCTCGGCGCGTGGCAGGTCGAGGTGCGGTCGGCGTCGTCCGGCGTCGAGGGCATCGTCGAGATGCACCGGGCAGACCGGTCCGGCGCGCCGTTCGACGTCGTCGTGTGCGACGACCCCGGACCCGGCACCGGCGGCCTGCAGATCGCCTCGATGATCCGCTCGGACCGCACCTTCACCGACGGCCGGATCCTGCT
>JAEWFB010000255.1 GCA_023389095.1 Actinomycetes bacterium | reverse complement strand
TATGCTGGCTCCTCGTGAAGGCCATCCGTCGCTTCAGCGTCCGCACCGTCCTGCCCACCCGGATCGAGGGTCTCGGCGTCCTCGCCAGCAACCTCCGGTGGTCCTGGCACCCGCCGACGCGTGACCTCTTCGAGAGCATCAGTCCCCGCAAGTGGGCCCAGGCGAACGAGGACCCCGTCAAGCTCCTGTCCCGTCTGTCGGCCGACGAGCTCGCGTCGCTCGCCGCCGACGACGACTTCGTCGGCAGCGTCGTCGCCGCCAATGCCGACCTGCAGTCCTACCTCACCGAGGAGCGCTGGTACCAGCGCTGGAGCCGCGAGCAGGAGTCCGCCGGTCGCGGCGCGCCCGCCGCGATCGCCTACTTCAGCCCCGAGTTCGGCATCACCGCGGTGCTGCCGCAGTACTCGGGCGGCCTCGGCATCCTCGCCGGCGACCACCTGAAGACGGCCTCCGACCTCGGCGTGCCGATCGTCGGCGTCGGCCTCTTCTACAAGACCGGCTACTTCAAGCAGGCCCTCGACCGCGACGGCTGGCAGGTGGAGTCCTACCCCGTCCTCGACCCCGACGGCCTGCCGCTGTCGCTGCTGCGCGAGGACGACGGCACGCCCGCCGTCGTCACCGTCGCCCTGCCGGCCGGCCGGGTCCTCAACGCCCACGTCTGGAAGGCGCAGGTCGGCCGCGTCCCGCTGCTGCTGCTCGACTCCGACGTGCCCGGCAACGACGAGCAGACGCGTCGCGTCACCGAGTCGCTCTACGGCGGCGGCGGCGACACCCGCCTCGAGCAGGAGCTGCTCCTCGGCGTCGGCGGCGTCCGCGCCCTGCGCCTCTGGTCGCGCCTGTCCGGAGACCCGGCCCCCGAGGTGTTCCACACCAACGAGGGCCACGCCGGCTTCCTCGGCGTCGAGCGCATCACCGAGCTGGTCCGCGACCACGGCCTCAGCTTCGACGAGGCCCTCGAGGCCGTCCGCTCGGCCACCGTCTTCACGACGCACACGCCGGTGCCGGCCGGCATCGACCGCTTCGACGCCGCGAAGATCAACCTTTTCTTCGGTGGCGCCAACGCCATCCCCGGCGTGCCGGTCGAGCGCCTCCTCGCCCTCGGCGCCGAGGACTACGAGGGCGGCCAGCCCGGCATCTTCAACATGGCCGTCATGGGCCTACGCCTCGCCCAGCGCGCCAACGGCGTCTCGCAGCTGCACGGTGTCGTCAGCCGCGAGATGTTCGACGGCCTGTGGCCGGGCTTCGACGACGACGAGGTGCCGATCACGAGCATCACCAACGGCGTCCACGCCCCGACGTGGGTCGACCGCTCGGTCTACGACGTCGCCCTCAAGCACCTCGGCACCGCCGACATCGCCGGCGAGAACGCCTGGGACCGCATCGACGAGGTGCCCGCCGACGCCGTGTGGTCGACCAAGCGCGAGATGCGCGAGAAGCTCGTCACCGACGCGCGTCGCCGCGTCCGCTCGTCGTGGCTCAAGCGCGGCGCCACCGAGCTCGAGCTCGGCTGGACCGACAGCATCCTCGACCCCGACGTGCTGACGATCGGCTTCGCCCGACGCGTCCCGACCTACAAGCGCCTGACGCTGATGCTGCGCGACCCGGAGCGCCTCAAGCGCCTCCTGCTGCACCCGGAGCGCCCGGTGCAGCTCGTCATCGCCGGCAAGTCGCACCCGGCCGACGAGACCGGCAAGCGCCTCATCCAGGAGATGGTCCGCTTCGCCGACGACCCCGAGGTGCGCCACCGCATCGTCTTCCTGCCGAACTACGACATCGCCATGGCCCAGCACCTCTACCCGGGCTGCGACGTGTGGCTCAACAACCCGCTGCGCCCGTTCGAGGCGTGCGGCACGTCGGGCATGAAGGCGGCCCTCAACGGCGGCCTCAACCTCTCGATCCTCGACGGCTGGTGGGACGAGTGGTTCGACGGCCGCAACGGCTGGGCCATCCCGACCGCCGACGGCGTCGAGGACGCCGACCGCCGCGACGACATCGAGGCCGCCGCGCTCTACGACCTCATCGAGCACGACGTCGCGCCGAAGTTCTACGACCGCGGTGTCGACGGCCTGCCCAACGGCTGGATCTCGATGATGACCCACACGCTCAAGACGCTCGGGCCGAAGGTCCTCGCCAGCCGCATGGTCGAGGACTACGTCACGCGCCTCTACAGCCCGGCCGCCGGCGCCGGCCGCGCCCTCAACGGTCCGGAGTTCGCCGGGGCCAAGGAGCTGGCCGCCTACAAGGCGTCGGTGCGCGCGGCGTGGCCGAACGTCAAGGTCGAGCACCTCGAGCCCTCCGGCCTGTCCGACTCGCCGCAGGTGGGCGACACGCTCGACCTGCGCGCCTACGTCGACCTCGCGGGCCTGCGCCCCGAGGACGTCGAGGTGCAGCTCGTCCACGGCCACGTCAACGAGGCCGACGAGCTGTGGGGCGTCGAGACCACGCCGCTCGCCTTCGTCGAGAGCTACGAGGACGGCCGCGCCCTGTTCGCGGGGAGCCAGCCGCTCGGCCGCACCGGGTCGTTCGGCTACAGCGTCCGGATCGTGCCCCGGCACCCGGCGCTCGCGTCGCCGGCCGAGCTGGGCCTGGCCCGCACCGCCTGACGCACCGCACCATCGGCAACCGGAGAGCCCGGACCCTGCACGGGTCCGGGCTCTCCCGCGTGTGAGTGGCGTGTCAGTGGGGGTCGGAGCCGCACCAGACCTGCATCGACGCGGGGCCGATCGGCAGCGTCGTGCCTGCCGGCACCGGTGGGCCGGGCTCGGACGGACGCGCGTCGGAGCTGTCCCAGACCAGCTCGTACTCGCTCGTGCCCGGGGTGGCCGGCAGCGTCACGTCGGCGCCCCGCGCCGCGCCGTTGAGCACGACGAGCACCGACTGCTGGTCGTGCCACAGGCCGTTGTAGAGCGCCTGGAGCACGTGCTCGGCAGGGCCGTCCCAGCGGTGGCCCATCGGCGCGCCGTCGCCGGCGAACCACGCGAGGTCGGTCGAGCCGTCGGCGTGCACCGGCCGGCCCGTGAAGAACGAGCGCTGGCGCAGCACCGGGTGCTCGCGGCGCAGCCGCACCAGGTGGCGCGTCGTGGCGAGCAGGTCCTCCTGCCACGGCTCGAGCGCCCAGTCGGTCCAGCTGATCTCGTTGTCCTGCGAGTACGGGTTGTTGTTGCCGCGCTGGCTGCGGCCGAGCTCGTCGCCCGCGGTGAGCATCGGCACGCCGGTCGACAGCAGCAGGGTGCCGAGGAGGTTGCGCATGGTGCGCCGACGCGCCTCGAGGACGCGCTCGTCGTCGGTGCGGCCCTCGACGCCGTGGTTCCAGGAGCGGTTGTCGTTCGACCCGTCGGTGCCGCTGTGACCGTTGACCCCGTTGTGCTTGGTGTCGTAGGCGGTGAGGTCGTGCAGCGTGAAGCCGTCGTGGGCGGTGACGAAGTTGACCGACGCGATGGTGCCGCGGTCGTGGCTGTCGAAGAGGTCCTGCGAGCCGGCGAGCCGGGTGGCGAGGTCGCGGACGCCGTGGCCCACGCCGCCGTTCGCCGACGCGGCGAGGTCGCGCAGCCAGAAGGTCCGCGCGGTGTCGCGGTACCGGTCGTTCCACTCCGAGAACGGGGGCGGGAACTGGCCGGTGCGCCACCCGTGGATTCCGAGGTCCCACGGCTCGGCGATCAGCTTCGCGCGGGAGAGCACCGGGTCGGTGCGCAGCGCCACGAGGAAGGGGTGGTCGCGGTCGAAGTGGTCGTCCTTGCCCCGACCGAGCGCGACGGCGAGGTCGAAGCGGAAGCCGTCGACGTGGCACTCCTGCACCCAGTAGCGCAGCGAGTCGAGGACCATCCGGGCCACGACGGGGTGGGTCAGGTCGAGGGTGTTGCCGCACCCGGTCACGTCGATGTCGCGGCCGCGGCTGTCGACCCGGTAGTAGGCCCGCTGGTCGAGGCCCCGCCACGACAGCGTCATGCCGTCGCGGGACTTCTCGGCGGTGTGGTTGTAGACGACGTCGAGCAGCACCTCGATGCCGGCGGCGTGCAACGTGCGCACCATGGCCTTGAACTCGTCGAGGACGCCCTGCGGGTCCTGCGCCGACGCGTAGGCCGGGTGCGGCGCGAAGAAGCCGAGGGTGTTGTAGCCCCAGTGGTTGGCGAGCCCGCGCAGGACGAGCTCGGGCTCGTGGGTGAAGGCGTGGACCGGCAGCAGCTCGACCGCCGTGACGCCGAGCGAGGTGAGGTGCTCGACGTGGGCCGGGTGGGCGAACCCGGCGTACGTGCCGCGCAGGGGCTCGGGGACGCCGGGGTGTCGCGCCGTCGCGTTCTTGACGTGCACCTCGTAGACCAGTGACTCGGTCAGCGAGGTGCGGGGGAAGGCGTCCTCGCCCCAGTCGAACCCGTTCTCGACGACGACGCACCGCGGCATGAACGGCGCCGAGTCGCGGGCGTCACGCACCGCCAGGTCGCCGCGGAGGTCGGCCCCGACGTGGTGGGACCAGAGTGCCGGGTCGTGGGTCACCTCGCCCTCGAGGGCGCGGGCGTACGGGTCGAGGACGAGCTTGGCGGGGTTGTGCAGCAGCGACTGCTCGGGGTCCCAGTCGCCGTCGACGCGGAAGGCGTAGCGCTGGCCGGCACCGACGCCGGGGACGCTGTCGAACCACGTCCCGTGGGCCCGGTGGAGCAGTGGCACGCGCCGCTCGGTCTCGACGCCCGCGGCGTCACGGTCGAAGAGGCACACCTCGACGGCCCGCGCGTGCCCGGCGTAGACCGAGAACACGGCGCCCTCGGGGCACAGGTGCACCCCCGGTTCGGGCGGCAGGTCCGGCGTCGGGGGTGGAGGGGGGCACATGGGCTCAGCGTATGGGGAGCGCGCGCTCGTCGAGAGGGGTGCCTCGGCCCGGCCTCGGGGCATCGGTGCCTGGACGCTCGGGGACCGTCAGGCGGGGAGTGCGAACGTGCACACGACGGCACCGTGGTCCGACGCGACGTCGACGACGCTCGCCCGCACCGGCTCGAGGTCGCGGTAGAGGACCGCGTCGAGCTCGGCGTCGAACCGCTCGACGTCCCATCGGGTCACGCCCGCCGCGGCTCGCGCGAGCCACTCGTGCTTGGACCCACGCACCCGCCACGTCGGTGCCGCGAGCTCGACGTGGCGCAGCCCGAGCCCCCGGGCCAGCGCTCGGTCCGGGCGCGCCGGGCCGGGGTAGTGGTTCATGTCGCCGGCGAGCACGAGGGGGCCCGAGGCGAGGCGCGGGTCGGTGAGGGCCCGGTGCAGGCGCCGCACCTGGTTCCCCCGGGCGATCGCGCGGGCGAAGACGATGAGGTGGGCCGTCGCGACGGTGACGACGCGGCGTCCGCCTGCCTCATCGCCGTCGCCCCGCAGGGCGTAGGTCCCGGCGAGCGCGCCGCGCTCGTGCCAGTGGTCCGACCAGCGCAGCAGGGCGCCGGCGGGCTGCAGCGTGGCCCGCAGCGGGGGAGCCGCGAGGCGCACGCGTCGGGGGTCGTGCGCGAGGACGAGCCCGGCGGGCAGGTGCGTGGCGCTCGGCACGAGGCCCGCGGCGGCGAGCACCCGCGCCACGGCGGCGGCCTCGAGGTGGTGCACCTC
>JAEWFB010000228.1 GCA_023389095.1 Actinomycetes bacterium | reverse complement strand
CAGCTCCTACAAGGACCTGCCGCTCTCGATCTACCAGATCCAGACGAAGTACCGCGACGAGGCACGTCCGCGCGCCGGTGTGCTCCGTGGCCGCGAGTTCGTCATGAAGGACTCCTACTCCTTCGACGTCGACGTGGCCGGGCTCGACAAGAGCTACCAGCTGCACCGCGAGGCCTACATCCGGATCTTCGACCGGCTCGGCTTCCACTACGTCATCGTCGAGGCGATGGCGGGCGCGATGGGCGGCAGCAAGAGCGAGGAGTTCCTCGCCACGGCCGAGGTCGGCGAGGACACCTACGTCCACTGCACGAGCTGCGGCTACGCCGCCAACGTCGAGGCCGTCAGGGTGCCCGCGCCCGACGCCGTCGGCTGGGACGGCGTCCCGGCCGCGCACGCCGAGGACACCCCCGACACCCCGACCATCGAGACACTCGTGGCCCACCTCAACGAGCGCTTCCCCCGCGAGGACCGCGCGTGGGCGGCCGGTGACACGCTCAAGAACGTCGTCGTCATGCTCGTGCACCCCGACGGCACCCGCGAGCCGCTCGCCATCGGCCTGCCGGGCGACCGCGAGGTCGACGAGAAGCGCCTCGGCGCCCAGGTCGAGCCGGCCGAGGTCGAGGCGTTCACCGAGGCCGACTTCGCCGCCAACCCGGCCCTCGTCAAGGGCTACATCGGCCCCGGCGCGCTCGGCAGCGAGGGCAGCAGCGGCATCCGGTACCTGCTCGACCCGCGCATCGCCGAGGGCACCCGCTGGGTCACCGGCGCCAACGTCGCCGGGCAGCACGTCATCGACCTCGTCGCGGGTCGCGACTTCACCGCCGACGGCGTCATCGAGGCCGCCGAGGTGCGGTTCGGTGACCCCTGCCCGCACTGCGACCACGTCCTCGAGGGGGCGCGCGGCATCGAGATGGGCCACGTCTTCCAGCTCGGCACGAAGTACGCCGAGGCGCTCGACCTCAAGGTCCTGGACCAGAACGGCAAGCTCGTCACGGTCGTCATGGGCTCCTACGGCGTCGGGGTCTCGCGGGCCGTCGCGTGCGTCGTCGAGGGCAACCACGACGAGGCCGGCATCATCTGGCCGCGTGAGCTCTCGCCGGTCGACGTCCACGTCGTCGTGGCCGGCAAGGACGACGCGATGTTCGTCAAGGCCGAGGAGATCGCACGCGAGCTGGAGACGCAGGGGCTCTCGGTCCTCGTCGACGACCGCAAGGGCGTCAGCCCCGGCGTGAAGTTCAAGGACTCCGAGCTCGTCGGCGTGCCGACGATCGTCGTCGTCGGGCGCGGGCTCGCCGACGGTGTCGTCGAGGTCAAGGACCGACGCTCGGGCGAGCGCCGCGAGGTGGCCGTCGACGAGGTCGTCCCGGTCGTAACCGCCGAGGTCACCGCCGAGGTCGAGCGCTCGTGACCGCGGGCGACCGCCCGGGCCGCGCCACGGGGGACGCCCGCCCCGTCCGCCCCGTCCGTCCCGTCCGCGCGGTCATCTTCGACTGGGGCGGCACCATCACGCCGTGGCACACCGTCGACATGCGCGCCCAGTGGACGACGTTCGCCGACGCCGTCGGCCTGCTCGCCTGCTCCCGCGACGACCTCGCCGCGGCCCTCTACACCGCCGAGGACCGGGCGTGGCAGCGCGGCCGGTCCGACGGCGCGAGCGCGCGGTTGCACGAGATCCTCGCCGAGTGCGGGCTCGAGCCCGGCCACCCGACGACCGTGGCCGGTCTCGTGGCCTACCGCGACTTCTGGGAGCCGCACACGCTGACGCACCCCGACATCGCCCGGCTCTGGGAAGGTCTGCGCGACAGCGGAATCCGCGTGGGCGTCCTGTCGAACACCATCTGGGACCGCGACTACCACCGGGGCATCTTCGAGCGCGACGAGGTGCTGCACCTCATCGACGCCGACGTCTACTCGAGCGAGACGCCGTGGGTCAAGCCGCAGACGGAGATCTTCGTGCACGCCGCCGAGGCCCTCGGCGTCGACCCGGGGGAGTGCGCCTACGTCGGGGACCGCTCCTACGAGGACGTGCACGGCCCGCAGCAGGCCGGAATGCGGGCCATCTGGATCCCGCACTCGCAGATCCCCGTCGACCAGCAGGTCTCCCACGAGGCGACGCCCGACGCCGTGGCCCACGAGCTGCTCGACATCGCCGCCATCGTGGCCGCGTGGAACGAGGGTGCCGACGGCGTGACCGCGCCGTGAGCGACCCGACCCTGACGACGCTGGCCCTGCTCGGCGTCGCGGCCTTCGCCGCGGGCTGGATCGACGCCGTCGTCGGCGGCGGCGGGCTCGTCCAGCTGCCGGCGCTGCTCGTGCTGCTGCCCGGGGCGAGCCCCGCCCAGCTGCTCGCGACGAACAAGTTCGGCTCGATCTTCGGCACGGCCACGAGCTCGGTGACCTACTACCGACGCGTCCGGCCCGACCTGCGCACCGCGCTGCCGATGGCCGGCGTCGCGTACGTCGGCGCCCTCCTCGGCGCCGTCATCGGGCTGCACATCCCGAAGTCGGCCTTCAACCCGATCATCCTCGTGCTGCTCGTCGCCGTCGGCGCCTACACCCTGCTCAAGCCGGACCTCGGCCGCGAGTCGCTGCGCCGGTTCCACGGTGCCCGGCACGTCGTGCTCGCGATGGTCACCGGGTTCGTCATCGGCGTCTACGACGGCGCGCTCGGGCCGGGGACGGGGTCCTTCCTCGTGTTCGCCCTCGTCGGGCTGCTCGGCTACGCGTTCCTCGAGGCGAGCGCCAAGGCGAAGATCACGAACTTCGCGACGAACCTCGGTGCCCTCACGGTGTTCGCCCCGATGGGTCTCGTCCTCTTCAAGGTCGGTGCGGTCATCGCCGTGGCCAACCTCCTCGGCGGCTACGTCGGCGCGCGGACCGCCGTGGCCCGCGGGAGCGGGTTCGTCCGCGTCGTCTTCGTCCTCATCGTCACGGCGTTCATCGTCAAGATCGGCGGGAGCCTGCTCGGCCTCTGGCCCTGACGCGCGCCCCCACCCGCTGGACGGCGCCGGTGGCGCGGGGTGGTGACCCGGTGCCCGCGTCGTGCTCATACTCGCGTCCTGTGTGTCCCACAGGTGACTCACAGCGGTGATCGTGAAGGTTCAACCATGAGCGCAGTCGTCACCTCCGAGGGCAGATCCGTGGGCCCCGCCGCATCCCACGCCGGGGCCCCCGGCCGACGCCCCGGTCGCGTCGCCGCGGGGCCGACGCCGCTGTGGTGGCGAGACGCGTCCGGCGCCGTCGCGTGGGCCCTGGTCCTCTTCGTCGTGGCCCTGTGGGTCGCGGGTGGAGGGCTCACGGCCTTCGGCACGCTCGGCGATGCCCTGACCACCGTCGGGCGCCTGTTCGGGCTCCTCGCGTCGGTGCTCATCCTCCTGCAGGTGCTCCTCATGGCACGCATCCCGATCGTCGAGCAGGCCTGGGGCCAGGACGAGCTCGCGCGGGTGCACCGTCTGGTCGGCTTCACCTCCTTCAACCTGATGCTGGCCCACATCGTCCTGACGATCCTCGGCTACGACCAGGGCACCAACCTCGGGGTGGTCGGCACGTTCCTCGACGAGGTGCTTCACTCGCCGGGCATGCTGCTGGCCCTGGCCGGTGCGGTGGCGCTCGTCATGGTCGTCGTGACCTCCCTCCGGGCGGCTCGTCGTCGGCTCCGGTACGAGTCGTGGCACCTGCTGCACCTCTACGCCTACCTCGGCGCCGGCCTGGCCCTGCCGCACCAGCTGTGGACGGGCCAGGACTTCCGGTCCAACCCCGTGGCCACGGTGTTCTGGTGGGGACTCTACGGTGCCTCGCTCGCCGCGGTCCTCGTCTACCGCGTCGGCCTGCCCGTGCTCCGCTCGCAGCGGCACCGGCTCGTCGTCACCGAGGTCGTGCGCGAGTCGCCGACGGTCACGACCGTCACCGTGGCCGGGCGCGGCCTGCACCGGCTGCCGGTTCGCGCGGGACAGTTCTTCCAGTGGCGCTTCCGCGACGGCCCCGGCTGGACCCGCGCCA
>JAEWFB010000117.1 GCA_023389095.1 Actinomycetes bacterium | reverse complement strand
CACGGAGCACCCACCACCTGACCACGCGGCATATCGTTGCCGACCAGTGGTGACCGGACCGAAGGCATGGCCGGCTCACCGGACGACAGAGGACACACGTTGAGCGAGTTCTTCAACACCCTGCTCTACCCGATCAAGCTGGGTGAGGCATGGGTCATGTACGCCTGGCACTGGCTGTTCGAGGCGATCGGCCTCAACGGCGAGCTCGCCGGCTGGGCCTGGGCCTTCTCGATCGTCGGGCTCACCGTCGTCGTCCGGCTCCTGCTCATCCCGCTGTTCGTGCGGCAGATCCACTCCTCGCGGCGGATGCAGCTCATCCAGCCGGAGATGCAGAAGATCCAGAAGAAGTACAAGGGCAAGCGCGACCCGGAGAGCCAGAAGGCGCAGCAGCAGGAGATCATGGATCTCTACCGCCGCACGGGCACGAACCCGTTCAGCAGCTGCCTGCCGATCCTCATCCAGAGCCCCTTCTTCTTCGCGCTCTTCCAGCTGCTCAACAACCTCAAGGCGCAGGCCGAGGGCAAGCAGCCGGGCATCGGCCCGATCACCAACGAGGTCGCCCGCGCCATCGAGAGCTCGACGATCTTCGGCGCCAAGCTGTCCGACTCCTTCGTCTCGAGCGACCAGCTCAGCGTCAAGATCCTCACCGCGGTGCTCATCGTGCTCATGTCGGCCACGACCTTCACGACGCAGTACCAGCTGATGCGCAAGAACATGCCGTCCACCGCGCTCGACAACCCCTTCGCGAAGCAGCAGAAGGTCCTGCTGTATCTCATGCCGATCTTCTTCGCGATCTCCGGCGTCAACTTCCCGATCGGTGTCCTGATCTACTGGCTCACGACGAACCTCTGGACGATGGGCCAGCAGTTCTACGTCATCCGGAACATGCCCGCGCCCGGGTCCGAGGCGGAGGCCAACCGCCGCAAGCGTCTCGAGCGCCAGGGCAAGACGTTCGAGGAGCTGACCGTGCCGGGGCTCGCCGATGGTGAGGGCGCCGAGGACGGGCCCAAGGCCGGCCAGCGACAGCAGCCGAAGAGCAAGAAGCGCTCCAAGGCAACCCCGCCGAAGAACCGCCGCTGAGGCGTCCATCCACCGTCTTGTCCATACCTGCTGGGCCTCTGACCTGCGACAACCCGAGTTGTCCACAGGCCGCGCGGGCCAGTGAACGAAGGAGTACCTCATGAGCGACACCCAGGCGACCGGCGACGTGGCCCTCGACGCCACCCCCGACGCAACCCCTGACGCAGCAGCCGACACCGTGACGGCCCCCACCACCGATGCCGTGTCCGACTCGGCGACGGACGCGGTGTCCGAGCCCGCGGCGGTCACCGAGGATGACGCGTCGAAGCAGCACCTCGACGACAGCGCCGCCGACGGCGACAGCAGCGACAGCGCCGATGACAGCGCCGATGACAGCGCCGATGACAGCGACGGCGACACCGACGGCGACATCGACGGCGAGGACGCGACCGTTACGGGGGAGAAGTCGGACAAGCCGTCGCGCAAGCTCCAGCTCGAGCGCGAGGGCGAGGTCGCTGCCGACTTCCTCGAGACGCTCCTCGACATCGCCGACCTCGATGGCGACATCGACGTCGACGTCGACGGCGATCGCGCCGCGGTGGCGATCGTCGACTCCGAGGACGGCCGCGTGCCCCGTCGCCTCGTCGGCCCCGGCGGCAAGGTGCTCGAGGCCCTCCAGGAGCTGACCCGTCTGGCCGTCCAGGTCGAGACCGGTGAGCGCAGCCGCCTCATGCTCGACATCGCCGGCCACCGAGCCGAGCGCCGCTCCACGCTCGTCGACCTCGCGAAGACGGCCATCGACCAGGTCAAGAGCACGGGTGAGAAGTCCTCGCTCGAGCCGATGTCCGCGTTCGAGCGCAAGGTCGTGCACGACGAGGTCGCCGCTGCCGGTCTCGTGTCCGAGTCCGAGGGCGTCGAGCCGAACCGCCACGTCGTCATCCTCCCGGCCTGAGGCCGGCGCGTTTCACGTGAAACGCGGCGGGGCGTCCAGCGCCCGCCGCTGACGACGCACGACAAGGAGCACGGCGTGGCTGACGAAGAGCGCGGGTCGAGTGGACCCCCGCCCACGCCGGACGCCGCGGCGTCGGTGTTCGGGAGCCGGTTGGCCCTCGCCGAGCAGTTCGTCGCGGTGCTCGCGGACACGGGAATCAGCCACGGTCTCATCGGCCCTCGCGAGGCGCCTCGCCTGTGGGACCGGCACGTCCTGAACTGTGCAGTCGTGCACACCGCGATCCCCGTCGCCCAGGACGGGCAGCAGGTCGTCGACGTCGGCTCCGGCGCCGGGCTGCCCGGGCTGGCCATCGCCATCGCGCGACCCGATCTGCACGTGCACCTCGTCGAGCCCCTGGCCCGACGCACGGGCTGGCTGTCGGGGGCGATCGCCCACTTGGGGCTCGACAACGTCACCGTGCACACGGCTCGTGCCGAGGCGCTGTGGGACGTCGTGCAGGCGCCGTGGGTCACCGCCCGCGCCGTGTCCCGCATCGTCCAGCTCGCGGAGTGGACGCTGCCGCTGCTCGCGCCGCACGGCAGCATCCTCGCGCTCAAGGGCGCCCGCGCCGCAGACGAGCTCGAGGAGAACCGGACGGCCCTGACACGCCTCGGCGTCGTCGAGGCGGCGGTGGAGGCGTGCGGAAGCGACGTCCTGGCAGACCCCACGATCGTGATCCGTCTGACCATCGGGGAAGGGGTGGACCGGAGGCGGTTCCGCTCCCGCGCCCCCAGCAGCGCGGGATCGGCCCGGCGACGGGCGGATCGGCCGCGCGGTTCGCGGCGCACCGGCCCGGCGTCCAGCGGACGTCGGCCGCATCAGACATGATCGTGTCGAGACCTTTCCGGCGGTGGATGCGGCGACGGGCCACCCGTTCCGCACCACCGCCACCACCGCCCGCGATCCCCGGAGGTGCACTCCCCGTGACGATGTCGACGAACCTGGGGTGGCCCAGCGAACCCGAACCGTCGTCGGAGCACCGTCATCTCGGCTGGCTCGCGCGCAGGCTCGGTGGTGTTTCACGTGAAACGGCGCAGGCACCGGGTCACCGCGATGCCGACGCGGCCGGGCCGTCGACGCCGGTCGGCGGTACGGTCCAGGCGGACCGCGCCCAGAGCCCTGCAGCGCCCGATACCGCAGAGGCTCCCGAAGCAGCCGTCGTCGACGCGACGCTCGTCGCCGATGACGGTGCGCTCGGGGGGCAGGCGCCGGACGTCTTCGCAGAAGCCGGGACAGGGGACACCGGCTCCTCGTCCGGCTCTTCGGCGGGCTCTTCGGTCGGCAGCCACGATGGACGCCGCGACGTCGACCGGGCGGAGCCGGGGGCGCTGGAGGCACTGGCCCGGCCCGAGGGTGGATCGGCGGAACGGCCGGCCGAGCCGGCAACCGGGGGCCTCGAGCCGGGCTTCGCCCCGGAGGTTCTCGCCCCCGACCCGGCCCCGCTCGACGAGGGCGCGGCCACCCCTGACGACGGGTCGCACCGACCCGCGGACCACGACCGAACGCCGGCCCCCGGGCCCGGTGACGGCACCGACGAGACTGACGACGAGGAAGAACGACCTGTGGACAACGCGGTGGACGACGCGCCCGAGAACACGCTCTCCACGCAGGAACCGGGGCCTTCCTCGGCTGGGGACAACGTTGTGGACGACGAGGCCCGCCGGCTCGCGTACGCCGCCGGGCACGCCGACCGGGAGGCCCTCGTCGCGGCCCTCCCGACCGGTGATGACGACACCCCGCTCGCCCGCGAGCTCGCCGACAACGCGCGCCGCCGGATCCAGCTGACCGGGCGACCTTTCCCCAAGCCGGCCGCGCCGCGCATCCTCACCGTCGCCAACCAGAAGGGTGGCGTCGGCAAGACGACGACGACGGTGAACATTGCCGCAGCCCTCGCGCAGTCGGGGCTGACGGTCCTCGTCATCGACCTCGACCCGCAGGGCAACGCGAGCACGGCCCTCGGCATCGACCACCACGCCGAGGTGCCCTCGATCTACGACGTCCTCGTCGACGGGACTCCGTTGCTCGACGTCGTCCAGCCGTGCACGACGGTCGAGAGCCTCTACTGCGCACCCGCGACGATCGACCTGGCCGGCGCCGAGATCGAGCTGGTCTCGCTCGTGGCCCGGGAGACGCGCCTGCAGAAGGCGATCGCCGCGGCGTCGGAGGCGGGACACCGGTACGACTACATCCTCATCGACTGCCCGCCCAGCCTCGGGCTGCTCACGGTGAACGCGATGGTGGCGGCCAGCGAGGTGTTCATCCCGATCCAGTGCGAGTACTACGCACTCGAGGGCCTGTCGCAGCTGCTGAAGAACATCGAGCTGGTGCGGGCCCACCTCAACCCACCGCTTCACGTCTCGACGATCCTGCTGACGATGTACGACGGTCGCACCCGCCTGTCGGCCCAGGTCGCCGAGGAGGTGCGCGAGCACTTCCCGAAGGAGGTCCTGCGCACGACGGTGCCACGCTCCGTTCGGGTCTCCGAGGCGCCGAGCTTCGGCGAGACGGTCATGACCTACGACTCGACGAGCAGCGGCGCCCTCGCCTACCTCGAGGCGGCAGGGGAGATGGCCGACCGCGGCGCCGCGGGCGCCGCCTGATCGACGCACCGCACGGCCCACGAACGGCGTCGCCCCAGCAGGGGGCGGCGCCGTTTCACGTGAAACGCGCCCCGCTCTCGCGGGTGTCGATGTCGCGCTCGTGAGGGCCCGACTCTCGAATGGCAGGGCTCGGCGTGGGGCCGGCCGGTGGTCGGTGGGATGGGCGGACTGTTGCGCCGAGAGGGTGAGTACCACCGATGCCGATACCTGTCTCGTGGTGGCTCGAGTGACGGGCGTTTCACGTGAAACGACGCTGACGTCGGCGCGGCCAGCGCTGCGCGACGAGCGGGAGGCGGCCATGGAGCCGACGAGGAGTGCCTGTTTCACGTGGAACATCGCGGCCAGTGGTGCCGAACGCCTCTGGCGGCTTGGACGGAGGCGCGTTTCACGTGAAACGCGGGTGCTCACCGCCTGTGCGGCCTGCGCAGGTCCGCGCTGTCGACCACCTAGACTGAGCGCCGGACGCGAGGGTCGCGTCCGACAAGGTCAGAGGATGTTGAATGGCGGAGAAGCGTCGCGCACTGGGTCGGGGTCTCGGAGCACTCATTCCGAGCGCACCGAGCGGGGGAGCGGGTCGACCGGTCGACGTCTTCTTCCCGGAGCAGAAGCGGGACGAGGACGGCGGCGGCGTCGCCCTCGCCACCGACGAGTCGCCCGCGCTCGAGGACGGGTCCACCGACGACGCCGACACGCGACCCAGCGCCCCCGAGCCGGCTGCCACGACGGACGGTCCCGAGCTGGCGGTGGTCCCGGGCGCCGAGTTCGCCGAGCTCGACATCGACTCGATCCGCCCCAACCCGCGCCAGCCGCGCCAGGTCTTCGACGAGGACCAGCTGGGCGAGCTCGTGCACTCGATCCGCGAGATCGGGGTCCTGCAGCCCATCGTCGTCCGGCGCATCCCCGACGACCAGCTGGCCGAGGCCGACGGCAAGCGCTACGAGCTCATCATGGGCGAGCGGCGCTGGCGGGCGTCGCAGCAGGCCGAGCAGACCACGATCCCGGCCATCATCAAGGACACGAGCGACGACGACCTCCTGCGGGACGCGCTCCTGGAGAACCTGCACCGCAGCCAGCTCAACCCGCTCGAGGAGGCGGCCGCCTACCAGCAGCTGCTCGACGACTTCGGCTGCTCCCACGAGGAGCTCGCCACGCGCATCGGTCGGTCTCGCCCGCAGATCTCCAACACGCTGCGTCTGCTCAAGCTGCCCCCGCTGGTCCAGCGGCGAGTCGCCGCCGGTGTGATCAGCGCCGGGCACGCCCGGGCTCTGCTGGGGCTGCCGGACGGCGCGTCCATGGAGCGGATGGCCCAGCGCATCGTCGCCGAGGGCCTGTCCGTGCGCACCGTCGAGGAGCTCGTCGCCCTCGGCGAGGCGGGCCAGGCGCCCAAACCGCGCCGCCCGCGCGCCGGTTCACGCCACCCGCAGCTCGAGGAGTACACCACGGGCCTCGCCGACCACCTCGAGACGCGCGTGGCCATCGCCCTCGGGCAGCGCAAGGGCAAGATCACGGTCGAGTTCGCCTCGGTCGAGGACCTGCGCCGCATCCTCGGCCTCATGGGCGTCGACGGCCAGAACCGCTGACCCTCCGTGCCCGAGGGCCACACGATCCATGCGCTGGCGGCCCGGCTCGAGCGCGCCTTCGACGGACGCGTCGTCAGCGCGTCGAGCCCGCAGGGACGGTTCGCGGCCGACGCGGCACGCCTCGACGGCCACGAGCTGCACGGCGCCCGGGCGCACGGCAAGCACCTCTTCGTCGACATCGGGCCCACGACGCTCCACGTGCACCTCGGTCTCATCGGCAGCTTCCCGGTGCGTCCGGCTGTCGACGGCGTCGTGCCGTCTCCCGCACCGACCGTCCGGTTGCGGCTCGAGACGGACTCCCACTACGCCGACCTGCGCGGACCGATGACCTGCACGCTCGTCGACGCCGCGAGGGAGCGTGAGATCGTCGGCGTCCTCGGTCCGGACCCGCTGCGTCGGCGCCAACGTCCAGAACGCTCCTGGCAGCGAATCAGCAAGAGTCGCAAAGGGATCGGCGAGCTGATCATGGACCAGTCCGTGGTCGCCGGCGTCGGGAACGTGTACCGCTGCGAGGTGCTGCACCGTGAGGCGGTCGACCCGCTGACACCCGGCCGGGACCTGTCGCCCGAGGTGTGGACGGCGCTGTGGGACGACCTCGTGCTGCTCATGCCGCTCGGCGCGACGTTCTCCCAGATCCTCACGATGCCCGACCAGGTCGCGGCTGCCGGCCGGCTGCGTCGCTCCGGGCGCGCACGGGCCGTGACCGAGTCACTGACCGGGGAGCGTCTCGGCGACCACTTCGAGCGTCGTTTCCTCGTCTACAAGCGCACCGGCCTTCCGTGCCCGCGGTGTGCAGCCACGGTGCAGGAGCGCACCGTCGCGGGCCGCACGCTGTACTGGTGCCCCGCCTGCCAGGTCCGTCACTGACCCGATCCGAGGCCGCCAAGGCCACGCACCGAGGCCACGCACCGAGGCCATGCGCGGACGCAGGTGCACCGGCTGGGCTCACCACCCGGTGAACGGCGCCCGCGAGCGGACCGGGATCTCGACGTACTCGTGACAGCCCAGCACCGGCAGCATCGCCCGCGGCGGCTGCGGCATGCGGCGCAGACCCTCCGCCTCCTCGAGGAAGGTGGGCGTGCCGAGCGTCAGCAGCTCTCCCCGAAGGTGCATCCGACCGGAGTGGGCGGCGCGGAGGTTGGCCAACCAGTCGACGCCAGGGCCGTAGGTGAGGGCGACCGTGACGTGGTCGCCGCCGTCGAACGCCATGATCGGGACCCGGAAGACGCGTCCCGAGCGTCGACCGACGTGCTCGAGCTCGACGAACCAGCCGTGGCCGGCCAGGTGCACCATGGCCTTGTTGAGGACGTCGCGGTTGAACGTCGTGACGGCGCGGGGAAGGGGCACGCAGTCCTCCTCAGGGTGTGGTCCAGTCGGTGGCTCAGTCGGTGGCTCAGTCGGTGATGCCGTCGGTGACGAGGTCGAGGCGAAGCCGCACGACGTCGCCGAGCTCGACGCGTTCGGCGGTGCGTACGTGGGCCTTGATCGGCACGACGAAGCCACCGTCCTTGGGGAACAGGGACGTCCGGAACTCGGTGCGCCCCAGGCGACCCTCGACCGGCAGGCAGCCCCACCCGTAGCTCGCGAAGGACCACGACGCCACCTCGCCGAGCTGGGGTTCGGGCACGACGACGAAGTGGAAGGGCGACGGACCTCGCCAGTAGACGATCTCGCCGGTGAAGTCGACGCGGAAGAGACCGGGGGCGATGGGCGGCACGGCACCCAGCATCCACCGCATCGACCCGCATCACAACGAGGCGCCGCCGTAGATTGGCGCCATGGTCTTCACGGGAAGCCGCCCAGCGCCGACACACGTCATCGCCCACCTGTCCGACACGCACCTCATCGACGGCGACGGCCTGCTCCAGGGGCACATCGACACCGTGGCCCAGCTGCGCAAGGCGCTGGACAAGGTCGAGGCGTCGGGGGAGCAGTTCGACGCCATCGTGCTGTCGGGGGACCTCACCGACAGTGCGCAGCCGGAAGCGTACGCGCTGCTGCGGGAGCTCGTCGAGCCGGTGGCCCAGCGCCTCGGGGCCGCGGTCGTCGTCACCGGTGGCAACCACGACGAGCGTCGGCCCCTGGCCCGGGGCTGGTACGGCCGTGACACCGACGAGCCCCAGGACTCGGTGACCGTCGTCAACGGGCTGCGGATCATCGACCTCGACTCGGCACTGCCCGGGTTCCACCACGGCGGCTTCTCCGACGACCAGTACGCCTGGCTCGCACACGAGCTCGCGACCCCAGCGGAGCACGGCAGCATCCTCGTCATGCACCACCCGCCGATCACCTACCGGTCCCCGGTCATGCAGCTGCTCGACTTCGACGACCCGGAGCGCCTGAGGGCGACCCTCGACGGGACCGACGT
The DNA here is from genome assembly GCA_023389095.1 of Actinomycetes bacterium. Classification (GTDB taxonomy): domain Bacteria; phylum Actinomycetota; class Actinomycetes; order Actinomycetales; family Dermatophilaceae; genus Monashia. The sequence continues at coordinate 5,273 of JAEWFB010000117.1, read as the reverse complement.
GCGCGCCGTGCTCAGCGGGCACCTGCACGTCACGAGCTTCGGCACGCTGGGGACGATCCCGGTCTTCGTCGCGGGCGGCGTGTCGTACGTCGACGACGTCGGGGCGCCGCGTGACCTGCTCATGGGCGTCGACGGCCCGCAGTCGTGGAACCTCGTCGAGGTGCACGCCGACCACGTCGTGGCGACCGTGGCCCCGGTGGAGGCGCACCCGACGTGGCCGAGCCTCAGCGACGCGGTCGTCGAGTACATGGCGACGGTGCCCGAGCAGGACCGGCGCACGGTCTTCTCGACCAAGCGCTGATCCTTCGACAGTCGAAATGTCGAGGTTCGCTGCCCGTGATCGACATGAGGGTGACCGCACCACGGACCACCCGGGGGACACCCGGCAGGCCCACCAGGCACCGCGACGACCAAGGAGCACGACATGTCCTTCCAGGCCTACCTCGACGCGATCGAGACGAAGACCGGCCGCACCCCGCAGGAGCTCCTCGACGAGGCGACCGCGAAGGGCTACGGCGCTGACACGAAGGCGGCCGTCGTCATCGAGTGGCTCGCCACCGACCACGGCCTCGGCCGAGGCCACGCCATGGCCCTGTTCCACGTCGTGAAGAACGGCGCGACCATCAGCGCCACGCACGTCGGCTCGACCGGCACGCACCGTGACGCGTCCACCGAGCTGCGGCTCGACGGCCTCGCCGCGCGGTAACTGACCCCGCCCAACCCCATCACGCGAAATAGACCACCACACAAGCACTTTCGGCAGGAGACCGACGATGAGCACGACACCGACCACCCCCACCACCGTCCGCCACGCGGCGTCGGCCGATGGCACGACGATCGCCTTCGAGTCCTACGGCACCGGCCCCGTCGCGGCCATCGTGGGTGGCGCGTTCTGCGACCGCGGCGCCTTCCGCGACGTCGCCCAGGCGCTCGGCGAGCTCGGCTTCACCGGGGTCACCTACGACCGACGCGGCAGGGGAGACAGTGGGGACACGACGCCCTACGCCGTGGCGCGTGAGGTCGACGACCTCACCGCAGTCATCGAGGCTGCGGGCGAATCCGGCTCTGCGGCTTACGCATTCGGGGTCTCGTCGGGTGGTGCTCTCGTCATCGAGGCCGCCGCCGCCGGTGCGCCCCTGGCGAGGGCGGCCGCTCTCGAGGTGCCGTACCGCACGGCCGCCTGGCCGCCGCCGCCGGCGGACTACATCGAGCGCCTCGAGGCGTACGAGGCGGCGGGCGACCGCGAGGGAATCCTCCGGTTCTTCAACCGCGAGGCGGTCGGCATGCCCGACGAGATGGTCGACGGGCTCAAGGGATCGCCGATGTGGGAACCGATGCTCTCCATGACGTACACCGTCAAGTACGACGGCCTCTGCCTCGGTGGCGACGAGCAGGACATCCCGGCGGAAACCTTTGCCCGCGTGACGATCCCGTTCCTGGCGATCTGCAGCAGTGGCACGGCGCTGCCGTGGCTGCACGACTCGGCGCAGGTGATCGCCGACGCACTGCCGAACGGCACCGCCCTCGAGCTGACCGGGGAGTTCCACCAGGTTCCGGCCCCCACGCTGGCCCCGGCCCTGGCCGAGTTCTTCAAGGGCTGAACCGGTTTCGACACAGCCGCGGTGGGTTCCGTTGCCGGGAAACGGAACCCACCGACAGTCCGACGGTCAGAGGAGTGACAGCACCGGGTTGTGCTCGGGACGCACGGGCTCACGGACGGGACCCGGCGGCGTGCCCTCGCCGAACGGGGTCCCGCCGAGCGACTCGCGGCCGTGCGGCTCGGCCCAGCCCTCCAGCGCAGGGCCGAGCGGCACGATGCCGGTGGGGTTCACGTCGCGGTGCACGACGTAGTAGTGCCGTTTGATGTGGGCGAAGTCGACGGTGTCGCCGAACCCGGGGGTCTGGAACAGGTCGCGCGCGTAGGCCCACAGGACCGGCATCTCGGCCAGCTTGTTCCGGTTGCACTTGAAGTGCCCGTGGTAGACCGGGTCGAAGCGCACGAGGGTCGTGAAGAGCCGGACGTCGGCCTCGGTCAGGTGGTCGCCGACGAGGTAGCGCCGGGTGGTCAGACGCTCCTCGAGCACGTCGAGGTGGCGCCACAAGCGCGTGTAGGCCCGGTCGTAGGCCTCCTGGGTCCCCGCGAAGCCGCACCGGTAGACGCCGTTGTTGACGTACCGGTAGATCGGGTCGCTCACCGCCTCGATCTCCTCGGCCAGAGCATCGGGGTAGAGGTCGGGCGCGCCCTCGCGGTGCAGCGGCCGCCACTGCGTCTCGAGGTCGACGGTGATCTGCTTGAAGTCGTTGGTCACGACCTGTCCGGTGGGCACGTCCACGATCGCCGGCACGGTGATGCCGCGCGGGTACTCGGGGTCGCGCCTGAGGTAGGCGTCCTGGATGCGGGGGATCCGGAGCACCGGGTCCAGGCCACCGGGGTCGAGGTCGAAGGTCCAGCTGCGGCTGTCGTGGGTGGGCCCGCAGATGCCCATCGACAGCGCGTCCTCCAGCCCCAGGAGCCGCCGCACGATGATGGCGCGGTTGGCCCAGGGGCACGCGCGCGACACGACGAGCCGGTAGCGGCCGGCCTCGACCGGCCAGCCGTCGCGGGCGTCGCGGGTGATGCGCGTCGTGATGTAGTTGGTGTCGCGCTTGAAGCTCTTCTCGACGTACGTGCCGGGTTCGCTCATGAGCTCCACCCTAGGTCGCCGACGCGGGCGCGGGCCGACGCGGGCCGACGCGGGCACCGGGCCGATGCCGGGCCGACGCCACGCCGACGCCAGTGCCGCCGGTGCTCCGACGCCAGCGCGTCCGGCGGGCGCGACACGACGGCGTCGGGTCAGAATGGGGCCATGCCCGGAACGAGGACGCGTGAGCTGCTGGCGCTCACGCCCGACCGCGTCGGGGACCTCGTCGGCACGTGCGCGCCGTGCACGTTCTGGCAGACCCTGCCGCACAACGGGCACGGCGGACCGACCGACCCGGTCGAGCTGCTGGCCACGTGGGTCGAGCAGGTCACCGCCGACTGGGGGCCGCCCGGGCGCATCGCCTACGTGGACGGCCGCGCCGTCGGGCACGTCGTCGTGGCACCGGCCCGGCACGTGCCGCGCCTGGCCGCCTTCTCGACCTCACCGTCGGACCCGGCGACGCTCATGCTCGTCACCGCCGTCACCTCGGCACCGCGGGGCGCCGGCACCGGCGACGGCGCAGGACGCGGCGGCAAGGGGCTGCGCAAGGTGCTCGTCCAGGCAGCGGCCAAGGAGGCCCTGAGCCACCGGGCGCGATCCCTCGACGTCGTCGCCGCGCGACCGCTGGCCGTGCACCGCCACGCCTGCGTGCTCGAGGCGCCGCTGCTCGAGGAGGCCGGTTTCCGCGTCGAGCGCGACCACCCGACCTACCCGCGGCTGCGGATCGACCTGCGCACGCTCGTGACGATCCGCGACGAGGCCGCGGAGGCGGTGCGCCGCGCGCTGGCCAAGGTACCGGGTGTCCGCCCGGTGCCCGAGACGCATCCGAACGGCTCGAGCCACGCCTGACGCGTCAGGTGCCGGTGCGCGGGGGCGTGGCGGCCGGTCCGACCTGCTGGCGCCGCATGGCGTCGAGGTGACGGCGAAGATCGTCGAGGCGCAGGACGCCGGTGCGGGTGGTGTCGGACTCGCCGAAGTACATCCGCTGGAGCGCGACGACGACGCCTTCCGCGATGGCGTCGAGCGTGTGCGCGTCGGACAGCGCAGCGGCGTCGCCCTCGTTGTTGAGGTAGCCGAAGTCGAGGCGCACCGCCGGCATCCGCGTGCGGCGCAGCAGCGACCACGTGCGTGCGTGGGTGCGGCAGTCGGTGAGGCCGGTGCGGGCCACGATCTCGCGCAGCAGCAGGTCGGCGAAGTGCTCGCCCGTGCTCGACCACCCGGCGCCGTCGGCGTGGCCGTAGAAGAAGGTCGCGACACCGTGCGCCGAACCGCTGGCGCTGTGGTCGGCATGCAGCGAGAGGACGAGGTCGGCGTCGCAGGAGTTGGCGAAGCCGGCGCGCTCCTCGTCGGAGCCGCCGTCGGTGGCCGCGGTGCGCGTGAACACGACGCTGACACCGTGGGCCGAGAGCCGGCCCTCGATGCGTCGCGCGAGGTCGAGGGCCACCTGGGCCTCGAGGAGGCCACGGTGCCCCGAGGCGCCGCCGTCGCCACCGCCGTGACCCGGGTCGAGCACGATGGTGCGTCCGCTCAGGGAGAAGCCGCTGCGGCGGATCTGCTCCCGCTCGCGCAGGGCGTTCGCGGACCCGCCGACGACCGAACGTCGCAGCCCGGCGAAGGCCCGCATCGTCTCGGGGCCGACGACCCCGTCCGGCACCAGCCCGACGGCGGCCTGGAAGGCCCGGACCGCGGCGTCGGTGTCGGGGCCGTGGAGGCCGTCGACCTTGCCGGCGGTGAAGCCGAGCTCGGCGAGCCGGGCCTGCAGCGCCACGACGTCGTCGCCCTCGAGGAAGTGCTCGGGCAGGTAGCGCAGCACCCGGTCGCCGAGCCCCCACCGGGCACCGTCGAGCGCCGCGAAGGTCGAGGACCCGACGACGCCGTCGACGAGCAGGCCGCGCCGCTGCTGGAAGGACTTGACCGCCTGCTCGACGCGCTCGTCGAAGATCGGGTCGCCGAACCGGTCGGCATGGCCGGCCCCGCCGGGCAGGTCGCCGGAGAGGACGAGCCGCTCGCAGACGGCGGAGACGGCGGGACCGGAGTCACCGCGTCGGAGCACGACGGACGGGAGAGGGGTCATGACGGCTCCTTCCGGTGGAGGAGGCCCGAGCACGGGACGCGGACGGATCGCGGGCGGGCGGGGTGAGGTGGCCTGGAGGGCACGTGTCTCGACCCAAGGGCAGCGTAGTACGCGAAGGGGGTGGGGCCCCACGGCCGACCACCCCCGACAACGTACCCGATCAGGCGATGAACTCCTCGAGCTCGCGCAGCAGCTTCGGCTTCGGGTGCGCGCCGACGATGGTCTTGACGACCTCGCCCTTGACGTACACGTTCAGCGTCGGGATCGACACGACGCCGTAGCGGGCGGCGGTGTCGACGTTGGCGTCGGTGTCGAGCTTGACGATCTCGATCTTGTCGCCGTACTGCTCGTTGATCTCCTCGAGGATCGGGGCCACCTTGCGGCACGGGCCGCACCACGTCGCCCAGAAGTCGACGAGCACGGGCTTCTCGCTCATGAGGACGTCGTCGGCGAAGGTGGCGTCGGTCGTGTTCTTCAGTGCCATGGAGATTCCTTCTCGGGTGCGGGTGGCGAGGTGG
>JAEWFB010000103.1 GCA_023389095.1 Actinomycetes bacterium | reverse complement strand
CGGATCTGCGGCGTCGAGGAGGGCAGGGGTAGTGGGCCTGCGGTGGGGGCGTCGGTACCGTCTGGCCCGCCGGTCGAGGGCGGGGTCGTCGCTGACATGCCGCCATCCTGCCCTGCCTGGCCTCCGGGGTCGTCCGGAGCGCGCAGGGCATCTGGGTCCCGGGGCACGCGCGGGCCGCGCCGGTCGTGGATCCACGGCATCCGGCCGTCGGTGTTTCCCCAGCCGTAGCGCACGCCCCAGTGGTCCGGCAGACCTCGTGGGTCGATGACCCCGTGCGCCGGGAACGCCCGGCCCGCGTCGTCGCGGTAGGTGACCGCGCCGTCGAGGAACCACTCCACCGGCCTCGATCCGACCGATCCGGGCCCGCGGCACGCCGAGCCAGGCGGCGAGCCCGCGCTGGCTCACCCGGTGGACGCGACGCACGTGCCGCAGCGCGTCGCCGAACGCCTCGGCGCCGAGCTCCACGGGTCGTGGCGTGCTCGAGCTCATGTCACGACAGTGGAGTGCCGGGTCGCCGCCCACCAGCGGCTGCGGGGTTGCCTGTGGACGGCGCGCCCGTGGCCACGGGGATGTGGAGGGGCGGCCTTCCGACCCAGGTGTCACCCCTCGCGCGCTCTGCATTGCTCCACCAGGTAGGGGTGTCCGGAAGGCTGTGCCCTCGCGGCAGCCGTCCCGTGGAGCCGCCCGACAAATGCGTGGACGCCGACGGCGGCGGGTGTGATCGTGGCGCCATGCAGCTCGAGACCCCTCGCCTCGTCATCCGCCCGTGGTCGCACGACGAGGCCGACCGCCTCCTCGACATCCTGAGCCGGATCGAGGTCGTGCAGTGGCTCGGCGACGGCGAGCCGGTGCTCATGAAGGACCTCGACGAGGCGCACCAGCGCATCGACCGCTACGGCGTCCGCAGCGAGAACCCGCCGCTCGGGTTCTGGGCCGTCGAGGTGCGCGAGACCGGCGTCGTGGCCGGCTCGGTCCTGCTGCTGACACTGCCGGACGCCGAGGACGGCGAGGTCGAGGTCGGCTGGCACCTGCACCCCGACTCGTGGGGCCACGGCTACGCGACCGAGGCGGCCGCCGCCGTGATCCGGCACGGCTTCGATGCCGGCCTGCCCGACGTCTACGCCATCACCCACCTGACCAACGACCGCTCCCAGGCGGTCTGTCACCGCCTCGGCCTCGACGACCTCGGCGAGATGACCATGTGGTACGAGGGGCCCTCGCGCGTCTTCCGCACGACGCCCGACGCGTGGGCCAACCGCGCCTGACGCGCGCCAGCCGGCCGCGGGCGGCTACGTGTTGCGGTCGCCGCGGCGTCGTTCCCGGAGCCAGGCGAAGATCCCGGCCGACGCGATACCCGACCCCGCCTGCTCGGAGGTCGAGGCGTCCGGACCGGCCGCGATGATGCCCGCGGCGGCTCCGAGGAGCCGGTCGTTGCACGCGTCGCAGATCTCGCGGCCGGTCACGGTGGTGTTCAGGGGTCCCTTGACGTTCTTGCGGCACGAGTCGCACGTGGGCATGCCCGTCTCCGTTCGTCCGGCGGCGGCCGGTCGGCCACCGTGCCGAGCGTGGGACGCGCGCGCGGGCGGTGACGTTCCCAGTGGGTGCTGGCTTCAGCCGCCGACGTGCACCTGCGGGCGACGCGCGGCGTCGGGCTCGGCGCGCCGGATGATCTCGTGGGTCAGCGGCGGGATGTCTCCCTCACCGGCGAGCAGGAAGCGCAGCACGTTCTGGCCCGGCGCCTTCTCGCTCCACTCGAAGTAGATGTGCGGCGGCTTGCTGACCCGGTCGCGGACGTCGAGGAGCACGGCGGCGAGGACGTTCGGCACCGACGGGCCGGTGGCCCGCAGGATGTAGTGGCCGCCCACGACCGCCGAGCTGACGTGCACCGTCGTCGCGAAGTCGCTCGCGTCGCTGATCTCGACCTCGAGGAAGATCGCGCCCTGGCGGGCGTTGAGGTGGTTGTGCATCCGCACCTCGAGCGACTTGGCGCGGTACTCGTCGCGGTCTCCGGCGTCGATCCGGTTCGCGATGAACCGCAGGGGCTGCGGTCCGAGGGCGGCGTCGTCGAGGATCGCGGAGGCGCCCTCGTCGTAGACGACGCGCTGCACGCGCAGCTCGGTCGAGCGCACGATCCGCGACCACACGCTGATGACGACGATGAGCGCGATGAACAGCAGCGCGATGAGCAGGCCCTCCGGGCGCTCCAGGACCGTGATGCTGATCGTGTAGAGGAAGATCGCGCTGACGACGCCGAAGAAGGCGGCCGTGCCACGGTGCCGCCGGCGCAGCTCGGTGAGGAACACCGCCACCGCGGCCGAGGTCATGAGCGCGAGGACACCGGTGGCGTACGCACCCGCCTGCTCGTCGACGTTGGCCTTGAACGCGAGGGTGACGACCATGGCGATGAACGACAGGACGAGCACGAGCGGACGCGTCGAGCGAGCCCAGTCCGGCGCCATGCCGTAGCGCGGCAGGTATCGCGGCACGATGTTGAGCAGCCCCGCCATGGCCGACGCGCCCGCGAACCAGAGGATGCCGATCGTCGACGCGTCGTAGACGGTGCCGAAGCCCTCGCCGAGCAGGTGGTGGGCCAGGTAGGCGAGGGCGCGGCCGTTGGCCGGGCCGCCCGGTTCGAAGGCCGCGTGCGGGATGAGCAGCGTCGTCACGAGCGAGGACCCGATGAGCATGACGCTCATGACGAGGGCCGCCGTCGTCAGCAGCTTCTTGGCGTTGCGGATCCGACCGGCCGGGTTGGCCGGGGTGTCGTCGGGGTCGCCCTCGACGAGCGGCATGACGACGACGCCGGTCTCGAACCCGGACAGGCCCAGCGCCAGGGCCGGGAAGACGAGCAGGGCCGCGCCGATGATGCCGAAGGGCACCGAGTGCGCGGAGGTCATGGCATCGACCCAGTCGCCGAACGCCGTCGGGTGGTCGCCGATCGCGACGAACCCGCGCACGACGACGACGAGGCTGAGGCCCAGGTAGGCGACGACGAGCACGACGGCCAGGCCGATGGCCTCCTTGAACCCCTTGAGGAAGACCGCGGCGAGCAGCACGAGCAGCGTCAGGGTGACGCCGACCTGGTGCCCGCTCAGGCTCGAGCGCAGGTACGGGTTCTCGACGAGGTGGGCGCTCGCGTCGGCCGCCGACAGGGTGATGGTGATGACGAAGCCGGTGGCGACGAAGCCGATGAGGGCCAGCACGAGGATCTTGCTCGGCCAGTACGACAGGAGGCGCTCGAGCATCGACAGGCTGCCGTCGCCGTGCGGGCTCTCGGTGGCGACGCGTCGGTACATCGGCAGCGCCCCGAAGAGGGTGACCAGCACGAGCACGAGCGTCGCCACCGGTGACAGTGCGCCGGCGGCGAGCGCTGCGATGCCGGGCTGGTAGCCGAGCGTCGAGAAGTAGTCGACGCCGGTGAGGCACATGACGCGCCACCACGGCTGGACGTGGTGCTGGGCCGCGGCCTGGGCCTCGCGCTCGTAGTAGCCGCCCGGGTCGGACTGCTGCTGCTCCGCGTCGAGGAACCACCGGTGGAACCGCTGTGCGGTGGGCGTCGTCACGGCGGAGGAGTCTAGGGGCCGCTCCGGGGTCCGACGCCAGTCGAGGACGGTGCGTGGTCAGGCCGCCCGGCGACGGCGGCGCGCCTGGTAGGCGAGCGAGAGGCCGACGACGCCGAGTGCCCAGAGCGCGTGCAGCCCGTTGACGACGAGCAGTACGACGACCGAGGCGAACGCGACGGCGGCGCAACACCAGCCGGCGCTGCCCCGCTCGAGCAGCCGCAGGGCCGACGCCGTGCCGAGCACGTAGACGAGCGTGAAGCAGCCGGTGGCGAGCAGCATGAGCGGGGTCATCCCGAGGTCGAGCACGGCCGTCAGGGTGAGTGCGGTGGCCGAGGCCCCCGCGATGACGGCGATGCTGCGGCGCGGCACCTCGCCGCGGCCGGAGCCCTTCGCGAGCCACGCCGGCAGCGCCCCCTCACGGGCCAGCGACGCCCCGAGGCGCGACCCGCCGGCGAAGTAGGCGTTCATCGCCCCCACCGTGAGCAGGACGGCGACGACCGCGGTGACGACCCGGGCCTGCTCGCCGAGCGCGATGGCCATGAGGTCGGACAGGGGCGCGGCGCTCGAGCCGGCGGCCGGCCCGAGCACGAGGATGCTCGTGGCCGCGAGCCCGAGGTAGAGCACCCCGACGACGGCCACGGCGATGCCGGTGGCGCGGGGCACGTCGCGCCGCGGGTTGCGGTAGTCGCCGGCCAGCGAGGCGACGGCCTCCCAGCCCGCGAACCCCCACACGAGCACGGCTGCGGCCGAGCCGACCGCGCCCCACCCGTGCGGGGCGAACGGCGTCAGCGACTCGGTGCGCCCGTGCGGCAGGGCCAGGGCCATCGTCGCCGTCATGAGCAGCGCGAGCACCGAGGCGAGGCCGAGCTGGACGCGACCGGAGAAGCGCAGCCCGGCGGCGTTCATGAGGCCGGTGCCGACGATGAGGGCCGCGGCCACGACGAGGGTCGTCGTGCGCCCGCCGCCGACGACGTCCGCGACGTACCCGCCCGCCATCATCGACGCCGGCGGTGCGCCGACCGGGATGGCGAGGTAGAAGCACCAGCCGACGGCGCCGGCGGCCCGGTCGCCGAAGGCGCGGCGCACGTACGTCGACACGCCGCCGCCGTCCGGGTGCCGGGCGCCGAGCGCGGCGAAGGTGCTCGCGAGCGGCACGGAGAGCACGACGAGGGCGGCCCACGCGACGAGCGAGGCGGGGCCGGCGATCCCGGCGGCCAGGGCCGGCAGCGTGATGACGCCGGTGCCGAGCACCGCACCGACCGACAGCGCCGTGCCCTGCGGGACCGTCAGGCCGCCGGCCACCGGGG
>JAEWFB010000092.1 GCA_023389095.1 Actinomycetes bacterium | reverse complement strand
GACGAGGTCCGGCCCCGCCGGCGGGTCGTCGAGGTCGGTGGCACGCCGCAGCCGCAGGGCCTCGGCCTCGGCCCGGGCCAGCCAGGCCCAGGTCTCGCGGCTCGTGCGCTCGAGGTCGCTGGTCTCGGACCGTTCGAACTTCGGCCGGCTGGCCCGCTCGACGGCCGGCTTCAGGCCCCCGATGCGTCGGGCCCGCGCCAGGAGCCGCTCGGTGACGGCCACCAGCCGGTCGCGGACCGCGGGGTCCGCGGCCGGTGCCGCCGAGGCGGCCTGGGCGCCGACGAGCGCGGCCAGCCGCACCACGGCGTGGTACTCGCCCCACACGGTGTCGAGCCGCCCGACGGCGTCCTCGACGAGGTCGGCGAGCTCGTCCCAGCGACCGGCGTCGCCGAGCAGGTCGATGCCGGGCATGACCGAGAGCACGACGGCCAGGCCGTCGTAGGGCCACCAGCGCCGGAGTCGGGCGAAGAGGTCGGCGTCGAACGGCGCGCCGCGCCCGGCGTCGACGTGCAGCCGCGCGCCGGTGAAGATCGAGCCGCCGGGCTCGGGGGCGGGCGCGTCGCCGAGCTCGAGACGCCGGAGCGCGCCGTCCCAGTCGCCGAGCTCGTAGGCGGTGAGGCCGCCCAGCATCCGGCACTCCTGCCCCCACGGCGCCCACTCGCGGTTCATCCGGCGGGCCAGCTCGGCGCCCGCGTCGTACCGTTCGAGCGCGGTGGGGAGGTCGCCGCGCCGGTGCGCGAGGGAGGCGAGCTGGTGCTGGGCGCGCAGCCGCAGCGGGTCGTCGGCGTCGAGCCCGGCGATGACGCCGCGCAGGTGCGTCTCGACGGCGTCGAGGTCCTCCTGCACCTCGAGGACGCGGGCCTGGATGGTGCGCACGACGGCCAGCTGGCCGGCGAGGCCGAGCTTCTCGGCCAGCATCGACACCTCGTCGCCGACGACCGACGCGTCGATCCACAGCCCGAGGTCGATGAGGGCCTGCAGCCGCGCCGACAGGACGCGCACGCGGCGCTCGTCGGGGGTCGCCGGCTCGACGAGGGCCAGGGCCTCGTCGGACAGGGCCAGGAAGTCGAGTGGCACGTCGAGGTTGCGCCCGACGTGGACGAGGGCGGCGAGCAGGTCGGCGCGCAGCTCGGGGCGCTGCGCCCGGCCGGGGTGGGCGAGCCGGTCGCGGAGCAGGTCGACGGCCCGGACGGGGTCGCCGGCGACCGCGGCGGCCTCGGAGGCGCGGAGCGTGACGTCGTCGCGCTGGGGGTCGTCCTCGTCGAGCCACTGGAGCGCCCGCTCGAGGTGCAGGAGCGCGTCCTGGGGGCCACCCATCGCCATCGCGGACTCGGCGGCTCGCCGACTCGCCGCGACGGCGGTGGTGAGGTCGCCGACGGCGGCGGCGTGCCGGGCCAGCTCGGAGGCCGGGGCCAGCCCCCGGTGCTCGGCGAGCACCGACGCGTAGGCCCGGTGCAGGCGCAGCCGTTCGCCGGGCAGGAGGGAGTCGGCGACGGCCTCGCCGAGGAGCGCGTGGCGGAAGGTGTACGCGGGGGGCCAGCGGGTCTCGAGGACGTGGTGCTCGACGGCGGCCGCGAGGGCGGCCTCGAGGTCGGCGTCGGGCAGGTCGACGACGCGGGCGAGCAGCTCGTGGCCGAGGTAGACCCCGCCCTTGAGGGCGATGGCGCGCAGGACGCGCTGGGCGGTGTCGTCGAGCTGCTCGACCCTGGCGCGAAGGACGCGGCTCAGCCCGCCGGTCAGGGCCTGGCCGGCGGCGGCGCTCGCGACGAGCTCCTCGGCGAAGAACGGGTTGCCCTGGGCGCGGTGGGCGATCTCCTCGGCTGTGCCGCGGTCGGTGGGGGCGCCCTCGAGGTGGGCGACGATCTCGCGGACGGCGTCGTCGGCCAGCGGGGCCAGCTCGATGCGCTCGAGCCCCGCGATCCGCGCCCAGATGGCGAGCGTCTCGTGGAGGGGGTGGCGTCGGTGCAGGTCGTCGGAGCGGTAGGTGACGACCAGCGCGACGTCGGTGGTGAACCCGCGCGTCAGCAGGAGGGTCAGCAGGTCGCGTGAGGAGTGGTCGGCCCAGTGCGCGTCCTCGACGACGAGGAGCGACGGTGTGGCCTCGCCGAGTGCGGTGAAGAGGGCGTGGACGCCCTCGGCGACCTGGCCGGGGTCGGTGCTCGGGGTGCCCGGGGTGCGCGGGGTGCCCTGGGTGCCCGGGGTGCCCGGGGCGTCGGGTGCCGCCGTGGCGTCGGCGCGGGCGGGCAGCAGGCGTCCCAGGCCGGGGTGGGTGGCGAGGACGCCCTCGACGACCTCGGGGTGACGCGCGTCGACGGCGCCCAGCAGCTCGACGAACGGCAGGTAGGCGATGTTGCCGCCGGCCAGGCCGACGCAGTGCCCGACGGCGGTGAACCAGCCGGCGTCGGCGGCGTCGGCGGCCAGCTGCCCGAGCAGGCGCGACTTGCCGATTCCGGCGTCACCGGACACGACGACGACACCGCCGGTCCGCGACGAGGCCCGGGTGGGCTCGACGGGCAGTCCGACGGCGTCGGCGAGGTGGTGCAGGTCGGCGTCCCTCCCGATGAGGGCGCCGGTGCTGAACGGCATGGTGGGAATCATCCCGTACCCCGGCGACAGTGGCGGGAGGGCCGTGCACATGTCGCCGGGGCGGGGGGAGGGGTCGGGGAGAGGAGGGGGTGTCGCGGTGGTGGCCACCACCGTCATCGGGTCCGCGCGCTGCGCTGCACCTCGCGGTCGGTGCGGTTGTGGGCCCGCCGGATGACCTCGAGCGAGGAGAGGCGGCGGGGCCGGTGGCCCAGGGGGGCGTAGCGGGCCTCGACGGCCGCGCGGACGATGTTGTAGTCGTTGATCGACGTGCTCATGATCGGTGTCCTTCGCTGCGTGTCCGGTGGTTCTGCTGACAGATCCAGACTCGGCGGCTGAGGTAGCCCGGCACATCGGGTGACCTGCGTATCCTGCGGCGCCCGGCTACCTCAGACGGGCGGCCCGGGGTACCTCAGGAGGGGGCGTGGCGGGCCG
>JAEWFB010000091.1 GCA_023389095.1 Actinomycetes bacterium | reverse complement strand
GCGGGACGATGTCCTTGACGTAGCCGGTGAGCAGGTGGCCGTAGTGCGGCAGCCCGTTGGCGAAGGGCGGTCCGTCGTAGAAGACGAACTCGTTGTCGCCGTTCGTGCCCGCGTCGCGGTTCTCGACCGACGCGATGAAGGTGCCGTCCTCGTCCCAGTACCTCAGCACCCGCTCCTCGATCTCGGGGAAGCGCGGGTTCGACGGGACGCCGGTGGCACGGACGTCGTCGGGGGTGGGCTCGGACGTGGTGACCTTGGGATAGGTCATGCTGCGGGCTCCTGGGTCGGCGGTCTCGGCTGGTCGTGCCGGGGACGACGTCTCCGCCGCGGTACCACCCCGCTTGCCGCGCGTGCCCCAGGGGCGTGCGCGACCTCTCGTTCGTGGCTGTGACGGGCCCACCCGTCCGGTTCTACTGGGAGCACCGCCGGCTCGCGGTGTCGGTTCTTCCGGAGGCTCGCCGCTGATGACGGCTCGAACGCCTGTGCGCGCCAGTCTAGCGTGTCGCGGCCCCGCGCCTGCCCGTGCGACGGCGGCGCCGCGGACGCGCGACAGGCTGGGGCGGCACCGTCCCCTGCCCGCCGGCCACCGTTTGGCACTATGTGACCCATGACGGAAGTGGAGACGACCGGTGCGTGGCTCAGCCGCGAGGACCTCGACAACGCCCGCGATCGCCTGCCGATGCTCTACGTCCACGCGGTGCCCGTCCGGGTCGACGACAAGGGGCAGGTCACGCACCTCGGGCTGCTGCTCCGTGCCGACAGCGACGGCGGCATCGGCCAGGAGGTCGTCGGCGGACGCGTGCTCTACCACGAGAAGATCCGCGACGCCCTGCTGCGGCACGTCGAGAACGACCTCGGCTCGATGGCGCTGCCCCGCCTCCCGCTGTCGCCCCAGCCGTTCACCGTCGCCGAGTTCTTCCCGACTCCCGGCGTGACGCCGTTCCACGACCCGCGCCAGCACGCGGTGTCGCTCGCGTTCGTCGTGCCTGTCATGGGCGACTGCCGGCCGCAGAAGGACGCCCTCGACCTGTCGTGGGTGACACCCGAGGAGGCCATGACCATCTCGGTGTCCACCGACATGAGCGGGTCGCACGGAGTGCTCGTGCGGCAGGCCCTGGCCCACGTCGGATACCCGGTCTGAGGGCGTAACCGGCGGGTGGGACGTACCGTCGCGAGTCCGAATTGACGGACGTCGAACGGATGGTCCACGGATTATGGCGACATTACGGAAGCCTTTCTCCGTTCTGCCGCAAGGACACCCAGCAACTCCCTAGCGTTTTCTGCGGGTAGCCACAGCGCGTGCCGACGCGTGGCTACGTCGTGAGGCAGGGGTGCCTCGGGGGTCTCGTGGTGTAGCGCCGGGCCGGTCATCGCGCACCCGTGGCCCCGCCCGCCCGAGGGGACGGGCACCTCCACTCCATCTGGAGACCTCATGATCGGTTCACTGATCGCGGCCCGGGGTGAGCCCGGGACACCACAGGGCGCAGTACGGTCCCGGCGGCGTCGACGTGCGGGGGTGGCCGCGGCCGCGCTCGTCGCCGCCTCCCTGGTCGTCGCCGGGTCGATGTCTGCGTCCGCCTCGGTCAACGGGGCGTTCGAGCTCGAGGGCAACGTGCTCGACGACGGAGCCGCCCTACCGTCGGCGCCCGACTGGGGCGCCGCGAGCACGGGCAACACCACGAACAGCATCTTCACCGTCGACGCCAACGGCGCCGGCGTCAAGCGCAACCCGTTGCCCGCCGGCTTCTTCGACGCCGGCTTCGCCCGGGACTTCATCCCGGGCAGCACGAGCGACCCGACGACGTTCACCACGGGCGCCAAGGACCTCGACGACATCGCCGCCGGCTGGCGGTGCGTCGGGGCGAACAACGTCACCAACAAGGGCGACATCCAGAACGCCTACACCGCCGTGTACAACGACACCTCGTTCACCCCTCCGCACCTCGTCCTCTACTTCGGGATGGAGAAGAACACGTCCAACGGTGACAACAACATGGGCGTGTGGTTCCTCCAGGACGCCAACGCAGCGTGCCAGGGTGGCGGTAGCGGCAACGGCAACGCGTTCACCGGTCACCACGTCGACGGCGACATCCTCGTGGTCGCGGCGTTCCTCAGCGGTGGCACCAACCCGCAGATCAGCGCCTACAAGTGGGTCGGGGGCGCCACCGGTGCCCTGAACACGACCGCCATCGTCACGGGGAACGGGTGCACCAGCGGCACGGCCAGCATCTGCGCCATCACGAACTCCGGAGGCGTCACGACGCCCTGGCAGACGGTGAACAACAAGACGCAGGGGACGTCTCTGGGAGCCGACCAGTTCTACGAGGGCGGCCTCGACCTGACCGCGAACCACCTCGACCAGGACTCGCAGGGCAACCCGATCTGCGTCAACAAGTTCATCTTCGACACCCGCTCGAGCCAGTCGCTCACGGCGTCTCTGTACGACTACGCCGAGGGCAATGTCACGACCTGCGGCACCTCGTCGATCACCACGAGCCTGCGCCAGCAGCTGGGTGCGACCCAGAACCCGGCAACGGACACCAACCTCGAGCCGCCGAACAACACGGTGACCCCGCCGGTCAAGGTCTATGACACGTCGAGGATCACGAGCACGCTCGGCACCCCGGCAGGCACCGTGACGTACTCGCTGTGGACCGACAACGCCTGCAGTGTGGCCTCGACCGACCCGACGTTCGCGGGAGGCGGTAACACCGCGAATGTCACCGTCGCGGCCGACGGATCGGTTCCGCCGTCGCCGAGCCTGACGTTCACCCAGCCCGCCAGCTACTGGTGGCAGGCTCACTTCGAGCCCGGTACCGGAAGCAGGCTCACGGGATCCACCAGTGCCTGCACCAGTGAGCCACTGGTGGTCACCAAGGTGACGCCGGCCATCGCCACGACGCCGTCGGGCACGATCTCGGTCGGCGGGAGCCCCGCCAACACGATCAACGACGTCGCGAACATCTCCGGTGGGTACTTCCCGTCGGGCGGCGTCGCGGTCGGCACCGTGACGTTCAAGCTGTACGGGCCGTTCACGGCCGGTGCGACGCTCACAGCGAGCTCGTGCGTCGACTCGGGCACGGGCGCCAACCTGCTGGCGACGTCCACGAACGCCGCTTCGAGACTGACTGACTCCACGGCCTCGGCGACGAGCGACTCGTTCACGCCGACCGTCGTCGGCAAGTACCAGTGGGTCGCGCAGTACTCGGGCAACGCGCAGAACAAGGCCGCTCCGCTCGACGCCCAGGGCAACCCGACGTTCACGGCCTGCGGCGACACGACCGAGCAGGTCGTCGTCACTCCGGTGACGCCGCCGGTCTCGACCAAGATGAAGCTGAGCGACACGGCCAAGGTCTCGGCGCTGCCGGGCGCCGGCGCACCCGCGGGTGACGTGACGTTCAAGCTGTACAAGTCCGCCGACTGCTCGACCGGTCTCGTGGCCGGCTCGACCCAGACGGTGACCATCGACGCCAGCGGCGCGGCCTCGAGCAACGCCTTCCTCGTCGATGCGGGCACGTACTCGTGGCTAGTGACCTTCGCACCGAACACGACTGCCAACCCGAACTACACGACGGCGACGACGGTCTGCACGCCTGCGCAGTCCGACGAGACGGCGACCTTCGCATACGCGGGGAGCTCGCCGACGTCG
>JAEWFB010000029.1 GCA_023389095.1 Actinomycetes bacterium | reverse complement strand
AGATCGCCGACCGGATCACCGCGGACTTCCTCAAGGACTACGCCGAGGGCGGCCACGACGAGATCCATGTCGTCTTCACCCGGTTCCGCTCGATGGTGCGCCAGGAGCCGCACGTGCTGCGCCTGCTCCCGCTCGAGGTCGTCGAGGCCGACGACGAGGGCGAGGAGGGCATCGACCTCAGCGTCAACCGGTACGAGGACGGGCAGATCCCGCCCGAGTACTCCTTCGAGCCGAGCGCGTCCGAGGTCCTGGACCAGCTGCTGCCGAAGTACGTGCGCAACCGCATCTTCACGGCGCTGCTGTCCTCGGCGGCGTCCGAGCTGGCCGCACGCCAGCGGGCCATGAAGTCGGCGACGGACAACGCGACCGAGCTCATCAAGAAGTACGAGCGCCTCGCCAACCAGGCCCGTCAGGCCGGCATCACCCAAGAGATCAGCGAAATCGTGGGCGGCGCGAACGCCCTCGCGGACGCCAAGAAGTAACCCCGCCCATAGGTAAGGAAGTCAACAACCATGACTGCAACCGTCAGTGACAACGCTGTGGCTGCCGAGGCCGCGGGCGGCGTCGGCCGCATCTCGCGCATCATCGGCCCCGTCGTCGACGTGGAGTTTCCCGCCGACGCGATGCCCGACCAGTACAACCTGCTCACCACCGAGGTGACGCTCGCGGGCGAGACGAAGAACCTCAACCTCGAGGTCGCCCAGCACATCGGCGACAACATGGTCCGCGCCATCTCGCTGCAGCCGACCGACGGCCTCGTCCGTGGCTCGGCCGTCACGGACACCGGCGGCCCGATCTCGGTGCCCGTCGGCGACGTGACGCTCGGCAAGGTCTTCAACGCGACCGGCGAGTGCCTCAACCTCGAGGAGGGCGAGACGCTCGAGGTCAAGGAGCGCTGGGGCATCCACCGCAAGGCTCCGGCCTTCGACCAGCTCGAGTCCAAGACGTCGATGTTCGAGACCGGCATCAAGGTCATCGACCTGCTGACCCCCTACGTCCAGGGTGGCAAGATCGGCCTCTTCGGTGGTGCCGGCGTCGGCAAGACGGTGCTCATCCAGGAGATGATCGCCCGAGTCGCGCGCGACCACGGTGGTGTGTCGGTGTTCGCCGGTGTCGGTGAGCGCACCCGTGAGGGCAACGACCTCATGGTCGAGATGGAGGAGGCCGGCGTCCTCGGCCAGACCTCGCTCGTCTTCGGCCAGATGGACGAGCCGCCGGGCACGCGTCTGCGCGTCGCCCTGTCGGCGCTGACGATGGCGGAGTACTTCCGCGACGTCCAGAAGCAGGACGTGCTCCTGTTCATCGACAACATCTTCCGCTTCACGCAGGCCGGTTCGGAGGTCTCGACCCTCCTGGGCCGCATGCCGTCCGCCGTGGGCTACCAGCCCAACCTCGCCGACGAGATGGGCACGCTCCAGGAGCGCATCACCTCGACGCGTGGCCACTCGATCACCTCGATGCAGGCGATCTACGTGCCGGCCGACGACTACACCGACCCGGCCCCGGCCACGACGTTCGCGCACCTCGACGCGACGACCGAGCTCTCGCGTGACATCGCGTCGATGGGTATCTACCCCGCCGTCGACCCGCTGTCCTCGACCTCGCGCATCCTGGACCCGCGCTACATCGCGCAGGACCACTACGACACCGCGGTGCGCATCAAGTCGATCCTCCAGCGCAACAAGGAGCTGCAGGACATCATCGCGATCCTCGGTATCGACGAGCTCTCCGAAGAGGACAAGATCCTCGTCAACCGCGCTCGCCGCATCCAGCGCTTCCTGTCCCAGAACACCTACGTCGCCAAGCAGTTCACCGGCATCGAGGGTTCGACGGTCCCGCTGGTCGACACGATCGAGGCCTTCACGAAGATCGCCGACGGCGAGTACGACCACGTCGCCGAGCAGGCCTTCTTCATGTGCGGTGGCCTCGACGACGTCGAGCGGCAGTGGGCGGAGATCCAGAAGAACCTCTGACCTCGGGTCACCCCGGTAGCGCAGCGACGGGCGGGTGGATGCTTCGGCATCCGCCCGCCCGTCGCCGTATCCGGGACCCGTCCGGGGGGGCGTCCGGGGCACGTCGGGACTCCCGACGGGGTGGTGCACGTCTCGCGGCCGCGAGCCTCCCGACGCGCACGGGCGGGCATGCCCTGGGTACGTGGGGTGTTGACTGGAGTGGACACACCGTCATCGCCGACGAGTTCACACCACCTCGAGACGGAAGGACCCCCCCCGTGAGCACGTCCACCCCGCAAGACCCTCGACACCGTGTCGTCGTCATCGGTTCGGGGTTCGGCGGACTCTTCGCCACCCAGCGCCTCAAGCGCGCCGACGTCGACGTGACGCTCGTCGGGCGGACCACCCACCATCTGTTCCAGCCCCTGCTCTACCAGGTGGCCACCGGCATCCTGTCCGAGGGTGAGATCGCACCCTCGACCCGTGAGGTGCTGCGCCGCCAGGACAACGCCGAGGTGCTCCTCGGTGACGTCACGGCGATCGACCTGGCGGGCCGCACCGTCACCCACTCGACGGTGGGCCGCGAGACCGTGACGCCGTACGACTCCCTCATCGTGGCGGCCGGCGCCGGGCAGTCGTGGTTCGGCCACGACGAGTTCGCCCGGCACGCGCCCGGCATGAAGTCGATCGACGACGCCCTCGAGCTGCGGGGCCGGATCTTCGGCTCGTTCGAGCTGGCCGAGCTGGCGTCCACCCCGGCCGAGGTCGATCGGCTCATGACGTTCGTCGTCGTCGGCGCCGGACCCACCGGCGTCGAGATGGCCGGGCAGATCGCCGAGCTCGCCCGTCGCACCCTGCGCCGCGACTTCCGCCGCATCGACCCGACGAAGGCGCGCGTCATCCTGCTCGACGCCGCGCCCGCCGTGCTCGGGTCCTTCGGGGAGAAGCTCGGCGACCGCGCCGTGAAGCGGCTCACCTCGATGGGGGTCGAGGTGCGCCTCGGGGCCAAGGTCGTCGGCGTCGACGCGACGGGGATCGAGGTCGAGCACGCCGACGGCTCGCGCGAGCGCATCGAGTCGGTGTGCAAGGTCTGGGCGGCAGGGGTCAGCGGCTCGCCGCTCGGCCAGCAGCTCGCCGAGCAGACCGGCGCGGCCCTAGACCGTGCCGGCCGGGTCGCGGTGCAGCCCGACCTGACGCTGCCGGGCCACCCCGAGGTGTTCGTCGTCGGCGACATGATGGCCCTCGACCACCTCCCCGGGGTCGCGCAGGTCGCGATCCAGGGCGGGCGGTACGCCGCCGACCAGATCCGCCGCCGCCTCGAGGGCAAGGCGCCCAAGGGGCCGTTCGAGTACTTCGACAAGGGCTCGATGGCCACGATCTCGCGGTTCTCGGCCGTGGCGTCGGTCGGCAAGGCCCGGTTCAGCGGGTTCGTCGCGTGGCTGCTCTGGCTCGCCGTCCACCTCGTCTACATCATCGGCTTCAAGCACCGCATCACGACGCTGCTGCACTGGGCCGTCAGCTTCCTGGGCCGCGGCCGGTCCGAGCGCACCGTGACCGAGCAGCAGGTGTTCGCCCGGCAGGCCATCCACGACCTCGGCGACCGGTTCAACCCCGAGCTGCCGCGCGTGGCCGAGGACCGGGCGCAGGCGCCGGCGGACCGCTCCGCCTGAGCGCGTGGCGTGCCGAGCGTCCGTGACATGACGCGACGGGACGCGACGGGCTGCGACGTGACGGGGCCCCGACCGGTCAGCGGTCGGGGCCCCGTCGCATGTCGTGCCACCGTGCCGGCCGTGCCGGCCGTGGCGCCGTGGCGCCGGTGGCGCCGTGGCGTCGTGCCGGACGCCTCAGGCGCGCCTCGTCACGGGACGAGGCGCTCCACGGCTGCGCCGAGGCGGGGGAGTGCCGCGACGACGTGGTCCTTGGCCTTGCCGCGCAGCGTGCCGTAGACCTTCGCGGCGGCGGCGTGCGACGTACCGGCCGCCTTGGTGTCGGTGACGGCGAGCAGGGCCTCGGCGACGGCGTCGGACTGGCTGGACAGGTGGGCACCGAAGGGTGCCGCGCCCTTGGTCGCCCAGAACGGGTCGAGGGCCGTGGCGAACTGGGGCAGCATCCGGTCGGTCGCGCTCGAGACGAAGTTGCCGCCGAGCTTCTTCGCTGCGGCATAGCCCGTCTTGACCGCGGCGCCGCCGAGGCCGGACTTGTCGGCGACCTCGGCGTCGATGACGTCGGTGAGGGTGTCGACCGCGACGGGACGGCGGCTCGGGTCGAGGAGGGCGTCGGCGACGGCGTCGGACTGGGTGGCGAGGTGCGTGCCGAAGGGCGCCGCGCCCTTGGTCGCCCAGAACGGGTCGAGGGCCGAGGCGAACTGGGGCAGGAGCCGGTCGGTGGCGCTCGAGACGAAGTAGCCGCCGAGCTTCTTGGCCGCGGCGTAGCCAGTCTTGACGGCGGCACCCCCGAAGCCGGACTTGTCGGCGACCTCGGCGTCGATGACGTCGGTGAGGGTGTCAACCGCGACGGGTCGGCGGGTCGGGTCGAGGAGGGCGTCGGAGACGGCAGTGCTCATGGATCGGACTCCTGTGGAGGGTGGGGAATCGGTGCGGGCGGCGGGAGCCACCTCGCGTACGGAGCATCCTTGCAGAGGCACTAAACTGCGAGGCACACCCCCACGATCCGGAGGAATTGTGAGTTCGCTCAAGGTTGAGATGGTCGCCGCCGACCGAAAGGTCTGGGAGGGCGAGGCCAAGTTCGTACGCGCCCGGTCCATCTCGGGCGAGCTGGGCATCCTGCCCGGCCACACGCCGCTGCTCGGCATCCTCGTCGAGGGCGAGGTCTCGATCGACTCCCTCGAGGGTGAGCGCAGCACGGTCATGGTCGACGGCGGCTTCCTGTCGGTCGACTCCGACGTCGTCACGATCGTGGCCGAGCACGTCGACGCGTCCTCGCTCCAGACCAACCACTGAGGTCAGCGCGTGCCGTCCGTTCTCGTCTCCACCGAGATCGTGATCGGCACGCTGCTCGCCCTCGCCGTCGTCATCCTCACGACGACCTACCTGCGCCGGCGCTACATCGCCCGCGGCCTGCAGCTGACGCTCTGTGGCCTGCGCCAGCCGGGCACGGCCCGCTGGCGTCTCGGTCTCATCAGGTTCGGCGACAACGCCCTCGAGTGGTTCACCCTCGGGGGCGTCTCCGTGCGCCCGAAGCGTCGCTGGGCGCGCCAGCGGCTGCAGATCGAGGCGCCCGTGCTGCTCACCGGTGCCGAGTCGATCCCGCTGCTGCCGGACGCCAGCGTGGTGCCGTGCACCGACGGGGACGCCGGCTTCGAGCTGGCGCTGCAGGGCTCTGCCTACACGGCGCTGCGGTCCTGGCAGGAGGCCGCGCCTCCCGGCTACAACGTCAACGTCGCCTGAGCGCTGCCCCCACCCGACCTGCGCCGCGGCTGGGTACGCG
>JAEWFB010000017.1 GCA_023389095.1 Actinomycetes bacterium | reverse complement strand
GACCCGACCGAGCACGGGGCCGACGCGCCGTCGCAGGTCGTCGAGGTCGAGCGCGAGCAGCGTCGGTGCGTCGGTGTCGGTGAGGCCGACCGCCTCGCCGAGGAGCGCCTCCACCTCGGCGGCCCGCGCCGCCCGGTGCGCGTCGGGCGGCCCGGTTGCCACGAGCTCGGCCGCGGCGAGCTCGGCCGCCACGAGCTCGGCCGCCTCCGTGAGCAGCACGATCACCTCGTGCACCTGTCGCAGCACCGGCAGCACGGCGAACATCGCGGCGGCGGTGCCCGGCGCCTCGCGCCACGACACCCCGCCGAAGGTCACCTGCGACACCTGCTGGCCGGCCCCGAAGCAGTCGAAGACCGTGCACCCCTTCCAGCCCGACTCGCGCAGCCGGTCGTGGATGCCGCACCGGTCGTCGGGCAGCAGGTTGCGACAGGGCTCGCCGGCCGGCTTGTCGACGGGGAAGTCGGCGGAGCGCGTCAGGGGCAGCGCCACGCAGCACAGCCCGAAGCAGCGGGAGCAGTCCGGCACGAGCTCGGGCGCGCGGCCAGCGGTGGACGGTCGTGGAGTCGTCACGTCACCGCGTCGGAGACGACGTCGTCCGGTCGAGACCGCCTGCGGCTGAGGGTGACTCGTACCGGACCGGCATGCCCGGGTGCGCCGGGGCGAACCAGAACGTGGCGGCGTCCACGCCCGCACCGACGCGGTAGCGCAGCGCCTCGACCTCGCCGAAGGGGAGGCTCACCGTCTCGCTCGTCACCGTCGTGACGTCGGAGGGGAATGACGCGTGGGCCTGCAGCTCGAGCCACGTCGAGCGCGTGGCCTCCACCTCGCCGACCCGCTCGCCGTCAGGCCCCAGCGTCCAGCGTTCGACCGTGACGCCCTCGGCGTCGGCGTCGCGGTAGCGGTTGACCCTCCGGAACGGCTCGCCCGCGGCCGGCTCGACGAGCAGCGTGATGGTGCGGCCGTCGGGGCAGCCCGCACGGATCTCGTCGGCGGTGAAGGGCGTCGGTGCGTTCACAGCAGCGAGCTCGGGTCGTCGGGGATGTCGGCGGCGTAGTCCTGGAGCAGCTGGAGGGGCACGACCTCCAGTGCGCGCTCGTGCGTCGCGGCGAGGAACACCGGGGCCGCGACGCCGTCCTGCTGGGCCTGCAGCCAGCGCGCGGCGACGACGCACCAGCGGTCACCCGGCGTCAGCCCGGGAAAGCGCCACTCGGGCCGCGGCGTCACGAGGTCGTTGCCGACGGAGCGCTGGTGGTCGAGGAACTCGCGGGTCGCGACGACGCAGATCGTGTGGCTGCCGCGGTCCTCCGGCCCCGTCGTGCACCATCCGTCCCGGTAGAAGCCGGTGAGCGGGTCGGTGCCGCAGGGCTCGAGGTCGCCGCCGAGCACGTTGCGCTCCCGCCGATCCGCCATGCGCCCAACGTAGCGTCCCGTGTCGGGCCCCGTCTCGAGCCGGGTCGGCGCGAACGCAGGGGGTGCCCGGAGTCGACTGGCTAGGCTGGCAGCATGGCCGGGATGCACGACTACGACGACAGCGAGCAGGACTATGTCGACGCGTGCCGGTCCCGCTCCGAGACCCAGGTGGCGATGTTCCGCGAGGTCGCGCAGGCCGCCCGCGACCACGGTGACGCCGACGTCGAGCTCCTCGAAGGGGCCCTCGAGTCCCTCGAGTACGAGTACGTCAACAACATGGTCATCGTCCTCGAGGGCTACGTCGGCCAGTGGTCGCGGGCCCTCGTCGGGCGCGGTGGCGCGGTGGACGAGGTGCGGGCGATCGTCCGGTCGCTCATGGAGAACGGTGGCACCTACGTCGCCGACCCGGAGACCTCCCTCGACCCGACGCGCACGGTGCTGCGCCTCGCGCCGGGCGACCCGATCCGGCTCACCCTGTACCAGTACGGCCGCCTCTCCGACGCCTTCTTCCGTGCGATCGAGTCCCATCTGTCCCACGGCGGCAGGGGCTGACGCGCGGTGAGCCGTCCACCCCTGCCCGGCGAGGTCGCCACCTTCCTCGCCCGCCCCAACCACGCCACGATGAGCACGGTCCGCCGTGACGGCCAGCCGGTGTCGGTGCCCACGTGGTACCTCTTCGAGGAGGGCCGGGTCGTCGTCAACCTCGACGCCGGCCGCACGCGTCTGGCCCACCTGCGTCGTGAGCCGCGCGTGGCCCTGAGCGCCATCGACCCCGACGACTGGGTCACCCACGTGAGCCTGCAGGGCCACGTCATCGACATCGTCGACGACGTCGACCTCCACGACATCGACCGCATCGCGCGGCACTACACCGGACGGCCGTACCGGGTCCGCGACCGGCCGCGCGTCACCGCGCGCATCGAGGTCGACCGCTGGCACGCGTGGGGCCGGCTGCGGGACGCGAGGTGACGGCACGCGTCCGGCGTGACCCGCTCGGGGTACCCCACCTGTGGGCCGACGACGTCATCGAGCTGGCCCGGCTGCAGGGGCAGGTCACAGCCCTCGATCGGGCCTGGCAGGTCGAGCACCACCGGTGGCGGATGGAGGGTCGCACGGCCGAGCACGTCGGCGTCGACGGGCTCGACTGGGACCGGTTCGCGCGCCAGGTGCGCCTCGAGTCGACCGTTCGCCGGTGCTTCGAGAAGCTCGACCCCGAGACCCAGGAATGGCTCGCGGCGTACGTCGAGGGCGTGAACTCGACTCTGGCAGAAGGGCTCTCGAAGGCACCTGAGGTCCGCGCCCTCGGCCTCGAGGCGTACGCCGCCGCCCCTCGCCCGTGGCAGCCGTGGACCCCGCTCGGGATCTTCTGGGGCATCCACCTGCTCTTCGGCACCTTCCCCTCGAAGCTGTTCAACGCCCACGTCGCCGAGCGCCTCGGGGCACACGTCGTGCCCCTGCTGCGCACCGAGGGCTCGGACCGCTCGGGCAGCAACGCGTGGGTGGTCGCCGGCCACCGCACGGCCGGTGGCCTGCCGATCATCGCTGGCGACCCGCACCGCACCATCGAGCTGCCCGGCTGCTACCAGCAGGTGGGCCTGGCCTGCCCCGAGCTCGACGTCGTCGGGTTCTGCTTCCCGGGCGTGCCCGGGGTCCAGCACTTCGCCCACGCCGGCACGGTGGCGTGGGGCATCACCAACGCCATGGCCGACTACCAGGACCTCACGACCGAGTCGCTGCGCCTCACCGGTCACGACGCCTCGGGCGCTCCGGTCCTCGAGGCCCGTGGCGTCGACGGCTGGGAGCCGGCCCACGCGTCGAGCGAGACGGTGCGGGTGCGCGGCGGCGACGACGTCGTCGTCCCCGTCGTCGTGACGCGCCGCGGGCCCGTCGTCACCGGGCTCGAGGCCGAGCTCGACCGTGCCGTGGCGGAGCGCGCAGCCGCGGACGACGGCACCGATGCGTCGACGGCCGTGCCGCGCCGTGCCCACCCCACCGCCTACAGCCTGCGCACCCCGACCTCCGTCGAGGAGGACCTCGGGTTCTCGGCGCTCCTGCCGCTGCTGCGCGCCCGGAGCGTCGGCGACGTCGAGGCGGCGTTCGCGCGCTGGGTCGAGCCGGTCAACAGCGGGCTCGTCGCCGACACGAGCGGACGCGTCCGGCACGTCGTCGCCGGGCGCGTGCCCGACCGCGACGCTGCGGGCCTCGAGCTGCCGGTGCCGGCGTGGGACCCTCGCCACGCCTGGCGGGGCTACCGGACGCCACCGGTGACCGACGTCGCCGACGTCATGGTGAGTGCCAACGACCGCGCGAGCGGTGGCGGGCTCGGCGTCGACTACGCGACCCCCTTCCGGGCGGAGCGGATCCGCGACCTCGTCGGAGATCGCACCGGCCTCACGGTGGAGGACTTCGCGGCCATCCACGTCGACACCCTCAACGGCCAGGCCGCGGCGATGCGTCCGCTCGTCGAGGCCGCCGTCGTCGACGGCCGAGCGGCGGAAGCCCGGGACACCCTCCTGGCGTGGGACGGCCACAGCGACGTCGACAGCCGCGCGGCCCTGCTCTTCGCGGCCTGGCGCACCGCTCTCGTCCGGTGGTTCGCCGACCAGCCGCAGCTCGCCGCGGTCCGCGAACCCCTCGGCCACTCCGGGATCTTCGCGCCCTGGACCAACCCCTTCGCCCAGCTCGGAGCCGGCTGGCACACGCTCGTCGAGACGGCGGGCGTGCTCGGCATCGACGTGGCCGCCGGGGTGGGGGTCGCGCTCGAGCGTGCCGCCGACTCGGTGGGATCCGACGCCGTGTGGGGCGACCGCCACCGTCTCGACCCGCTCCACGCGCTCGACGGCGTCGGGGGTGCGCCGGCCGTGTCGCCCGACCCTGTGCCCGGCGACAAGGGCTGCGTCCTCGCCGCGGCCAGCGCGCCGGGCGTCACGGACCGCGCGTACGGCGGGCCCGTCGCGCGGTACGTGTGGGACCTCGCCGACCGCTCCGCGAGCCGTTGGGTCGTGCCGCTCGGCGCGTCCGGCGTCGAGGGTGACCCACATTTCGCCGACCAGACCTCGGCGTGGCTCACCGGTCGCCTCTACCCCGTCCACGACGATGACGGGGCATGAATCCGTGCACTTGACCATTCTTTTACCTTTTGCGGGACAAATCGTGACTTTCCCCGTAGGGTCGACCTCGACGGACCGGTGGGACGGTCCGGTGTGGTCGGGTCGAGGGTCCCGACCGTGAGGGGTGGAGGGGGTCTGACCATGTCCAGGACGACGCCGACGATGCACCGCATGGCGCTCGACCTGTCGTTCGACCGCGCACTCGTGCCGGTCGGCGCAGGCTCCGGCGAGCGGCTCCTTCCCGACCCGGAGTGGCCCGTGCCGCCGCGCGGCTGGCACCTCTGGGCCGCAGCGCTTCCCGAGTCCCGCGGGGCTCGCGAGCCCAACCGCGGACCCGACCCGGACCGGGACGGCCTCGTCCACGACCGAGCCGACGTCGACGTCACCGGTGACGACGAGACGCGCCCGTTCGTCGAGGCCGACGACGCCGCTTTCACCCTCCCGTCGCGCCCGGCGGTCGCGCCGCGCGACACCGTCGACCTGCTCGCCGGCCGACGCCGGCGCCGGCTGCCCGAGGGCTCCGGTCTGGGCTTCACCCTGATGGCCGCCCTCGTCGTGCTCGGCACGCTCATCGGCGGCCCGACCGGCGGGCTCGTCGTGCTCGGCGTCTCGACGCTCCTCGCCACCTCCGCCGCGATCATCCTCGGTCGGCTGACGCTCCACCACGT
>JAEWFB010000637.1 GCA_023389095.1 Actinomycetes bacterium | reverse complement strand
GCGCGCGGCACCCATCCGTTCCCGAACCCCGACTGGCCGGCCGTGCCCTGGCCGCCGCTCTGAGCGGGCCGTGCGCGGTGGGTGGAGCCGGGCGGACCGGCGTCCGCGGATCCGGATAGAGTCTCCGCTGTGAGAAGCTGGCCCCCGCCGTTCATCCCGCAGGTCCCCGGCAACGCCCCCGAGGTGAGGGTCCGCGACACGGCCACGGGCCAGCTCGTCCCGGCCGCAGCCGGGCCCGAGGCGACGATCTACGTCTGCGGCATCACGCCCTACGACGCGACGCACCTGGGCCACGCCGCCACGTACGTCACCTTCGACCTGCTCGGCCGCGTGCTGCGCGACAGCGGCCACACGGTCCGCTACGTGCAGAACATCACCGACGTCGACGACCCGCTCCTCGAGCGCGCCGAGCGCGACGGCCTCGACTGGCGCGACCTCGCCACGCGCGAGATCGCCCTCTTCCGCGAGGACATGACCGCCCTGGGCGTCATCCCACCCGACGAGTACCTCGGCGCCGTCGAGAGCATCCCGACCTTCGTGGCCCCCGTCGAGCGGCTGCTCGAGAGCGGCGCCGCGTACACGGTCCCGGCCCCCGACGCCTCGCGCGAGGGTGCCACCGACGTGTACTTCGACGTCGCCCGCGACCCGCGCTTCGGCTCGGTGAGCCACCTCGACGAGGCCGGCATGCTCGAGGTCTTCGAGGAGCGCGGCGGCGACCCCGACCGTGCGGGCAAGCGCAACCGCCTCGACGCGCTGCTCTGGCGGGCCCACCGCGAGGGCGAGCCGGAGTGGGACGGCGGCCTCCTCGGCTGGGGCCGGCCCGGCTGGCACATCGAGTGCGCGTGCATCGCCATCGACCACCTCGGCGTCCCCGTCGACGTGCAGGGCGGCGGCACCGACCTCATCTTCCCGCACCACGAGATGAGCGCCGCTCACGCCCGCGCGCTGAGCGGCGCCCCGGCCTTCGCGGGCGCCTTCGTCCACCAGGGCATGGTGGGCCTCGACGGCGAGAAGATGAGCAAGAGCCGGGGCAACCTCGTGCTCGTGTCGACGCTGCGGCGCGAGGGCGTCGACCCGATGGCCATCCGCCTGGCGCTCCTGTCCCGCCACCACCGCGAGGACTGGATGTACGACGACGCGATGCTCGTCGACGCCCAGCAGCGCCTCGAGACGTGGCGAAAGGCCTTGTCCGGCAACGGCGGTCCCGTCGCGGACCAGACCGTCGAGGACGTCCGGTCCGCGCTGGCCGACGACCTCGACAGCCCGCGGGCGCTCGAGGCCGTCGACCGCTGGGCGGCGCAGGCGCTCACTCGCGGAGGCGAGGACCCGGGCGCTCCCGGCGTCCTCGGCCGCGCGATCGACGCCCTCCTCGGCGTCCGGCTCTGAGCAGGGCTCCCGGTCGTCAGCGACCGCGCTGGTCGTCGTCGCGGCCGCGCAGGTAGCGCTCGAACTCGCGGGCGATCGCGTCGCCGCTCGCCTCCGGCAGCTCCGCGGTGTCCTGGGCCTCCTCGAGCGACTGCACGTACTCGGCGACCTCCTCGTCGGACTGCGCGAGCTCGTCGACCCCGCGCTCCCACGCCCGGGCGCTCTCCTCGAGCTCCTCGTGCGGCACCGTGACACCGAGCAGCGACTCGATGCGTCGGACCAGGCTGAGCGTCGCCTTGGGGGAGGGCGGGCCGCCCGCGTAGTGGGGGACGGCCGCCCATGCCGAGACGGTCGGGATGCCGGTGTCGCTGGCGGTGCTGCTGACCACGCCGACGATGCCCGTCGGGCCCTCGTAGCGGCTGGCCTCGACGTCGAAGCGGTGCATCGCCGCCTCGTCCTCGGCGGTGGCGGTGACGGGGATCGGGCGCGTGTGCGGCACGTCGGCGAGCAGGGCCCCGAGGGTCACGATCGTCGTGACCCCGAGCTGCTGGGCCAGCTCGAGCAGCTCGATGGTGAAGGCACGCCAGCGCATCGAGGGCTCGATGCCCTGGACGAGGACGACGTCGCGGTCGAAGCCGGTGTCGGTGGCGATGAGGATGCGCGTCGTCGGCCAGGTGAGGACCCGCCGGCCGTCCTCGAGGGACACGCGCGGGCGGTTGACCTGGAAGTCGTAGTAGTCCTCGGGGTCGAACGCGGCGACGAGCTCGGCGTCCCACGCCTCCGCGAGGTGTCGCACGGCGCTCGTGGCCGCCTCGCCGGCGTCGTTCCAGCCCTCGAAGGCCGCGATCAGCACCGGGTCGTTGAGCTCCGGCACGTCCTCGAACTCCAGCACCTTGCCTCCTTCGTCGCGGCCGCGCCTGCGACCACACCGCCAGCCTATGCCGTGGGGCCGACGCCGTGCCCGGACTCCGGGCGCCGACGCGCCCGTCGGCCGGGGTCCGTAGAATTCGGTCGGTCCGACGTCACGCGTGCCCGATCCCCGGCCGCCCGCCGATAGGAGACCCCTTGACCCAGTCGTCGCAGGTTCGGCCCGATGCCACCGACAGCCTCACCGCCACGCTCCGCGAGCGGATCATGGTGCTCGACGGTGCGATGGGCACGGCGATCCAGCGCGACCGCCCCGATGAGGCGGGGTACCGGGGCGAGCGGTTCAAGGACTGGCACACCGACGTCCAGGGCAACAACGACCTGCTGTCGCTGACGGCGCCCGAGATCATCGCCGGCATCCACCGCGAGTACCTCGAGGCCGGCGCCGACATCATCGAGACGAACACCTTCAACGCGACGGCCATCTCGCTGTCCGACTACGGCATGGACGAGCTCGCCTACGAGATCAACCACGCGTCGGCGTCGCTCGCCCGACAGGAGGCGGACGCCATGAGCGCCCGCACGCCGGAGCGTCCGCGCTGGGTGGCCGGGGCGCTCGGCCCGACGTCGCGCACCGCGTCGATCTCGCCCGACGTCAACGACCCGGGCGCGCGCAACGTCACCTTCGACGAGCTCGTCGCCGCCTACCTCGACGCCGCCCGCGGTCTCGTCGACGGCGGTAGCGACCTGCTCTTCGTCGAGACGATCTTCGACACCCTCAACGCCAAGGCGGCGATCTTCGCCGTCGAGCAGCTCTTCGAGGAGCGCGGCCGGCGCTGGCCGGTCGTCGTCTCCGGCACCATCACCGACGCGTCGGGGCGCACCCTCTCGGGGCAGGTCACCGAGGCGTTCTGGAACTCCGTGCGCCACGTGCGCCCGCTCGCGGTCGGGCTCAACTGTGCGCTGGGAGCCAAGGAGATGCGTCCGTACATCGCCGAGATGTCGCGGGTCGCCGACACGTTCGTGTCCTGCTACCCGAACGCCGGGCTGCCCAACGCCTTCGGTGAGTACGACGAGGCGCCCGAGGAGACGGCCGCGATCCTCGCCGAGTTCGCCGACGCGGGGTTCGTCAACCTCGTCGGGGGCTGCTGCGGCACGACGCCGGAGCACATCGCCTCGATCGCCGAGGCCGTCGACGGCAGGACCCGCCGCGAGGTTGCCGTGCCCGAGTCGGCCATGCGCCTGTCCGGCCTCGAGCCGTTCACCATCGACGGCGCCAGCCTATTCGTCAACGTCGGCGAGCGCACCAACATCACCGGTTCGGCCCGCTTCCGCACCCTCATCAAGGACGGCGACTACGACACGGCTCTGTCGGTGGCGGCCCAGCAGGTCGAGAACGGCGCCCAGGTCATCGACGTCAACATGGACGAGGGCATGATCGACGGCGTCGCGGCCATGGAGCGCTTCCTGCGCCTCGTCGCGAGCGAGCCGGACATCAGCCGGGTGCCGGTCATGGTCGACTCGAGCAAGTGGGAGGTCATCGAGGCCGGCCTCAAGCAGGTCCAGGGCAAGGCGATCGTCAACTCGATCTCCCTCAAGGAGGGCGAGGAGCCCTTCCTCGAGCACGCCCGCCTCGTGCGTCGCTACGGCGCCGCCGCGGTCGTCATGGCCTTCGACGAGGACGGCCAGGCCGACTCCCTCGAGCGCCGCACGGCGATCTGCGAGCGGGCCTACCGCATCCTCACCGAGCAGGTCGGCTTCCCGCCCGAGGACATCATCTTCGACCCCAACGTCTTCGCCGTCGCCACCGGTATCGACGAACACGCCTCGTACGGAAGGGACTTCATCGAGGCGACGCGCTGGATCAAGCAGAACCTGCCCGGTGCCCGGGTCTCCGGCGGCATCTCGAACGTGTCTTTCAGCTTCCGCGGCAACAACCCGGTCCGCGAGGCGATCCACGCCGTCTTCCTCTACCACGCGATCGGTGCGGGGCTCGACATGGGCATCGTCAACGCCGGCGCCCTCGCCGTCTACGACGAGGTCGACCCCGAGCTGCGCGAGCGCATCGAGGACGTCGTGCTCAACCGCCGGCCCGACGCCGCGGAGCGGCTCCTCGAGATCGCCGAGTCGCACAACCGCGGCGCCGCCGCGGTCGAGGCCGACGAGGAGGAGTGGCGGTCGCTGCCGGTCGCCGAGCGCATCACGCACGCACTCGTCAAGGGCATCGACGCGTTCGTCGAGGCCGACACCGAGCAGCTGCGCACCGAGATCTCCGACCGGGGCGGGCGGCCCATCGAGGTCATCGAGGGGCCGCTCATGGACGGCATGAACGTCGTCGGCGACCTGTTCGGCGCGGGGAAGATGTTCCTGCCGCAGGTGGTCAAGAGCGCACGCGTCATGAAGAAGGCCGTGGCCTACCTCATCCCGTTCATCGAGGAGGAGAAGGCCAAGGACCCCGAGCTGGCCAAGCAGAAGGACACCAACGGCACGATCGTCATGGCGACGGTCAAGGGCGACGTCCACGACATCGGCAAGAACATCGTCGGCGTCGTGCTGCAGTGCAACAACTACGAGGTCATCGACCTCGGTGTCATGGTGCCGGCGCAGAAGATCCTCGACGCCGCCAAGGAGCACGACGCCGACCTCATCGGGCTGTCCGGCCTCATCACGCCCTCGCTCGACGAGATGGTCGGTTTCGCGGCCGAGATGCAGCGCACCGG
>JAEWFB010000663.1 GCA_023389095.1 Actinomycetes bacterium | reverse complement strand
GTCGAGATCACCGACGGCACGCGCCTGACGCTGGCGGGCATGGAGTTCGACGTGCTCCACGCCCCGGGGCACACCGAGGGCTCGGTCATGTTCGGCATCGACCGGGTGCCCGACGGCATCGGCGACCAGGTCGACGTCGACCGGACCATGGTCACCGGCGACGTGCTGTTCGCCGGCTCGATCGGGCGCACCGACCTGCCGGGCGGCGACCCGGCCGCGATGCAGCGCAGCCTGCGCGAGAGGGTGCTGCCCCTGCCCGACACGACGCTCGTGCTGCCCGGGCACTACCAGGCCACGACGATGGCCCACGAGCGGGCGACGAACCCGTACCTGAGAGACTTGGGCGCGTGAGCAGCAGCCCGAGCACCAAGGTCATGCCGATCAGCGGCTTCCCCGAGTACCTGCCCGCCGAGCGCATCGTCGAGCAGCGCTTCCTCGACGTCATCCGCGAGACCTTCGAGCTGCACGGCTTCTCCTCGGTCGAGACCCGCTCCATCGAGCCGGTCGACCGTCTGCTCGGCAAGGGCGGTGACGCCGACAAGGAGATCTACGCCGTCTCCCGCCTGGCCGGCGACGACGAGGACGCCCGGTGGGGGCTGCACTTCGACATGACGGTGCCCTTCGCCCGGTACGTCCTGGAGAACGCCGGCAAGCTCGCCTTCCCGTTCCGGCGCTACCAGATCCAGAAGGCGTGGCGCGGGGAGCGACCCCAGGAGGGGCGCTACCGGGAGTTCACCCAGGCCGACATCGACGTCGTCGACACCGGCGAGCTGAGCCCGCACTTCGAGGCCGAGATGCCACTCGTGATCGCCGACGTCTTCAGCCGGTTCCCGGTCGGCGACTTCGTCATCCAGGTCAACAACCGCAAGATCCCCAACGGCTTCTACCAGGGCATCGGGCTCACCGACGTCGTCGGCACCCTGCGCATCGTCGACAAGCTCGACAAGGTCGGCCCCGAGAAGGTCAAGGTCATGCTCGTCGAGGCGGGCGCCACCGACGAGCAGGCCGACCAGTGCCTGGCCCTGGCCGACATCCGCACCGACGACCTCTCCTTCGTCGAGCGGGTCCGCGCCCTCGGCGTCGAGCACCCGCTGCTCGACGAGGGCCTCGAGTCGCTCGCGAACGTCATCCGCACCGGCATGGCGCACGCCCCGGGGCGCATCGTCGCCGACCTGCGGATCGCCCGAGGCCTCGACTACTACACCGGCACGGTCTACGAGACCCAGTTCGTCGGCCACGAGTCGTGGGGCTCGTTCTGCTCGGGCGGCCGCTACGACGCCCTCGCCAGCGACGGCCGCAACACCTACCCGGGCGTCGGCATCTCGATCGGCGTGACCCGCATCCTCGGCCTGCTCGTCGGCCGGGGCCTCGTCACGGCGTCGCGCTCGACGCCCGCTGCCGTGCTCGTCGCCCTCAAGGACGACGCGTCGCGCGAGGGCGCGGTCGCCGTGGCCACCGCGCTGCGCCGACGCGGCATCGCCTGCGAGGTGGCGCCGACGGCCGCGAAGTTCGGCAAGCAGATCCGCTACGCCGAGCGCCGGGGCATCCCGTACGTCTGGTTCCCCGAGGCCGGTGAGTCCGGCGACGAGGTCAAGGACATCCGCTCCGGCGAGCAGGTGCCGGCCGACGCCGCCTCGTGGACGCCTCCCGCCGCGGACCTGCGCCCCGCGGTGACCCGCGCCGACGGCTGACGCCACTGCCGACCGACGCGCGCCGGCCGGCCCTCAGACACGCGGTGGGCGCAGACCCTGCTCGCGCAGCTCGAGGGTCGCGAGCTCGCGGATGACGGCCGCGTCCTGACGCCGCCACGCCCCGGCCGGGTCGTCGCTGATCCGGGCGAGGGCGCCCATCGGCTGCGTCGCCATCGCCCGCAGCGCGAAGAGGTCGAGGTCGGCACTGGCGTCGATGAACCGCTGGGCCGCGGAGGCCCGCCGCACGAAGCCGACCCGCACGTACAGCCACAGCGCCACGACGACGACCACCGGCACGGCGGCCACGACGAGCCCGAGCACGAGTGCGACCCGCTCCACGGTCGTCGCCATCGACGTCCCGGCGTGGCTCAGGGTCGTGCCCGACGTCGCCGCCTGCCCGAGCCACTGCTTGAGCTGGTCACCCACGAGCGGGATCTGGCCCGCCTGGTCGCCGGCACCGGCCAGCGAGCTGTGCACCGAGTTGCCGGCCGACGTGATGGAGTCGGCGGGCGCGCGCAGACCCATGACGACGTCGTGGGTCTGCCGGCCGAGCCAGACCCAGGCCCCGACCCAGAGGAGCACGAGCACGTCGGACAGCAGCTGACGCGTCCGGCGCACGGGCGTGTCGGCGTAGAGCTTCATCGGTGGCCTCCATCGTCGCTGCGGGCCAACCTACGCGCCGGACGTGACGCCGTGCTCGCTCAGCCGGTCACCTGGCGGACCGCGAACCACACGGCGACACCGAAGAGGACCCCCAGGTAGAGCAGGACCAGCCGGGTGTCGCCGAGCAGGCACCGGGACCGGAGCAGGCCCGCGCGTCGGGCGCGCGCGTACCCGACGGCGCCGAGCCCCGCGAAGAACGCCAGGGCCCAGGGCCCGGCGAGCCACGAGACGAGGGCCACGGTCGCGAAGATGCACAGCCGCAGCGGGTCGGGCAGCACGTCCGCCCCCGAGGCGCCCTCGGAGCCGTCGCGGGGTCCTGGCGTGGGCGTCAGGTCGAGCGCGCGGTCGACCCCGTCGTCCGGGGCCTCGTGCGGAGCCGTGTCCGGCGCTGCGCTCGTGTCGTCGTCGCGACGCACGTCAGTGGCTTCCCATGACGACGGCGATGAGCCCGATGCAGGCGCCCCCGAGAACGATGGGCATGACCCCCGACGCGATGAGGAACCCGGCGGCGTACGGCTGCAGCCGTTCCGAGACCAGCGCCACGGTCGCGCCGACGATGGCGGCGACGAGCGTCACGAGGAGCCCGGTGACCGCGTGGTCGCCGCCGAGGGTGAACCAGCCGACGGCGGCCAGCACCCAGAAGGCGATCCCGAGCAGGGCACCGGCCAGGCGACCCGGCCGCCGCGGGGGTGGCGGGGGAGGTGGCGCGGGAGCTGGCGGAGGGCCGGCCGGGACGCCGGGGCCGCTGGGCGGGGGAGGGAAGACCGGCGGCGGCACGCTCACGCGGGACCCACCGGGCC
The DNA here is from genome assembly GCA_023389095.1 of Actinomycetes bacterium. Taxonomy (GTDB): domain Bacteria; phylum Actinomycetota; class Actinomycetes; order Actinomycetales; family Dermatophilaceae; genus Monashia. The sequence goes on along the minus strand of JAEWFB010000663.1, from coordinate 4,183 downwards.
CGCGAGCGGCAGGAGCGGACGGCCCGCCGTGGCGGAGAGCCGCTGTCGCGCGAGCGCCGGCCACGCCTGGACGGCGCAGAACGGCGCGCACTGGTCGGCACCGTCGGCGCCCCGGGTGCCGACGTGCACGCAGCACTGGGTGAGACGCTCCTCGATCATCGTCGAGACGTCCATGAACGGCTTGACCGTGATGCGCACGACCCGCTCGGCCAGCAGGCGTCGCAGCCGCTTGCGATGCCCGGGCAGGCCGGATGCCGCGAGCGTCGCGAGGCTGCCGACGCCGAGGTCGCACGCATCGCAGATGCCACGCCAGAGGTCTGCGACGTTCGGGTGCGAGAGCGAGGACTGCTCCGAGAGCAGGCCGAGCACGGACTCCTTGACCGCGGCCCGCAGCTCGGCGGGCACGGCCTGGTCGGCGACCCTGTTGGCGAGGACGTCGGGGGCGAGGTCGAGCCACTCGAGCAGCCGGTCGTGGCCGACCGCGCGGGTCAGCGAGGTCCACGCGCCGGAGTCACCCCGCAGCAGGTAGCCCACCGACGCGCAGTGCGGGTGCGAGCACGGCAGCGCCGTCAGGTCGCGCCACGTGACGACGCCGCCGGTCTGCTCCTCGAGGCGGGCGAGGACCCCGGTGTGGGTGAGCCGGTCGAGGGGGTCGATGGCGCCGCTGCGCCCGCTGCCGAACTGCGGCTGGATCGAGACACCGCCGACGTACGGGGTCTCGAGGGCCCGCAGGACGACGTGGCCGATCTCGTCGTCGTTGACCCCGAGTGCCGCCGTCATCGTCAGGGTCGTGAACACCTCGGCGGCCGAGAGCCGCTCGAGCGCGAGGTCCTTGTGCCGGCGCAGGTCCGCGCCGCGGTGGTGCCGCGACGCGTCTGCCGTGCCGCCGTCGTACTGCAGGTACACCTCGACGCGGTGGCGGTGCCGGTGCAGCAGGTCGACGAGGGCGTCGTCCCGTGCCACGGTGAGACCGTTGGTGTTGACGAGGATCCGCACGACGGGTCGCGCGACGAGCTCGGCGAGCAGCTCGGCCAGCTGCGGGTGCAGCGTCGGCTCACCCCCGGAGAGCATGAGGACGTCGAGGCGCCCGTCCTCACGGGCCAGGCGCGCGTCGACGTTGGCCAGGACGTCGGCGACCGGCACCACTCCGGCGAGGGACGGGGCGGAGTCGGTGAAGCACGTCGGGCAGCGCAGGTTGCAGTGCTCGATGACGTCCTCGAGCAGGATGCAGGTGTGCTGGGTCTGCATCGCCGGGAGGCCGTAGCCGTACGCCTCGGGCACGGGGAGGAAGTTGGCGACCCTGTCGGGCCCGTGCGACTTGGTCGGTGCCGTCCACTGCTCGAGGTAGCGGAGGATCTCCGGCGACTCGTCGTACAGCGTGCGGACCAGGCCGTGGTCGCGGCAGCCGCGCTCGAGCCACACGCGGCCGTCGCGCTCGGCGAGCCAGCCGCTGAGGCGCGGGACGTCGGCGAGGCCGCGCTCCGGCCGTTCGTCGTGGCACCTCGGGCAGAAGGCGTTGACGTAGCGGTGGATGCGGTCACCGCGCAGTCCGCGACCGGGACCGACGTCGACGGTGGGGGTGGGCGTCACAGGGCCTCCTGGGGGACCGGCCCGGGACGCGGCGCCCGGAGCACGAGGGCCGCGCGCCACACGGCCAGCGGTGCGAGGGCCAGCAGCACGAGCTGGGGCCGGGTGAGCCCGAGCCAGGCGACCTCGTTGGCGCGGACGAACTCCACGGCGAAGCGGAACACGGCGTAGGCGGCGACGTAGACCGTGAAGAGGCCCGCCGGCTCTGCGAGGCGCTCGCGGTGGCGCACGAGCAGGATGAACGCCACGGTGTGGAAGGCGATCTCGTAGAGGTAGGTCGGGTGCAGCGGGACCCCGGCCACCGAGCCGGTGTACCGGGCGGCCTGCGCGTCGAGCACGACGCCCCACCCGTGCCCGGTGGGGCGGCCCGGCGCCTCCGTGAGCAGGCAGCCCACGCGTCCGACGGCCATCCCGGCCGCCACCGCCGGTGCGAAGAGCGCACCCGTGCGGGCGCGGTAGCCGGTGAGGCGCTTGCCGACCAGGGCGCCGGCGTACGCGCCGAGCAGGCCCCCGATGATGCTCCGGTTGCCGTAGAGGACCTGCTCGACGAAGCCGGGGTTGCGGGAGAGGTCGAGGTGCTGCAGCCACGTCCCGAGGTACATGAACACCGCGCCCCACGCGAGGGCGACGGCCACCACGGTCCACAGGCGCGGGTCGGTGGCGCCGCGCCGTCGCGCCTCGAGGCGGAAGACGAGCACGGCGACGAGCAGTCCGAGGGCGACGAACGTCTCGTGCGTGCCCACGGTCAGGCCCCGCACGTCGACGAGCACCGGATGCATGCGCTCACCCTGCCACGACGACGCCTCCCGGCACGGCGCTCGTCCCCAACCCGCCCGGGGTGTCGCGCGAGACGTCGTCCGCGATGTCGTCCGCGATGTCGTCCGGGATGTCCCCCGGGATGTCGCCAACCCGTCAAGGGGCGTCTCGGCCCGTGGCTAGAGTGATCCTCGCCGGTCGACGTCGACCGGACCTGCCCCCGGGCACACTCTCATCGAGAAGGAAGTGCAGCACGATGAAGGTCGGCATCCCTCGCGAGGTCAAGAACCACGAGTACCGCGTGGCCATCACCCCATCCGGGGTCCACGAGCTCACCGACCAGGGGCACGACGTGCTCGTCGAGAAGGACGCCGGGGTCGGCTCGCAGATCAGCGACGACGACTACGTCGCAGCCGGGGCCCGCATCATCGGCTCGGCCGACGACGTGTGGGGCGAGGCCGACATGGTGCTCAAGGTCAAGGAGCCCGTCGCGGAGGAGTACCACCGGATGCGCGAGGGCCTGACCCTTTTCACCTACCTGCACCTCGCCGCCGACCAGCCCCTCACCGAGGAGCTCGTCAAGCGCAAGGTCACCGGCATCGCCTACGAGACCGTCCAGCTGCCCTCCGGCGCCCTGCCCCTGCTCTACCCGATGTCCGAGGTCGCCGGGTGCCTCGCGCCGCAGGTCGGCGCCCACGCCCTGATGCGCGCCCAGGGCGGGCGTGGCGTCCTCCTGGGTGGTGTCGGTGGGGTCGCCAACGCCAAGGTCGTCATCCTCGGCGCCGGCGTGTCCGGCCAGAACGCGGCGAACATCGCGCTCGGCATGGGCGCCGACGTCACGCTGCTCGACACCGACCTCGACAAGCTGCGGATGTCGTTCTGGCGCTACGACAACCAGGTGCACGGCCTCGCGTCCTCGAAGCTGACCGTGCAGGAGCAGGTGATGCAGGCCGACATGGTCATCGGCGCCGTGCTCATCCCGGGCGCGGCCGCCCCCAAGCTCGTCTCCAACGAGCTCGTGTCGCAGATGAAGCCCGGCTCGGTGCTCGTCGACATCGCCATCGACCAGGGCGGGTGCTTCGAGGACAGCCACCCCACGACGCACGCCGACCCCACCTACCGCGTGCACAACTCGGTCTTCTACTGCGTCGCGAACATGCCAGGCGCCGTGCCGAACACCTCGACGTACGCGCTGACCAACTCGACGCTGCCCTACGCCGTCAAGCTGGCCAACCAGGGCTGGCGCGACGCGCTGCGCTCGGACCACGCCCTCGGCCTCGGCCTCAACACCCACGACGGCCACGTCACCTACGGGGGCGTCGCGGAGGCGCACGGCATGACCTCGGTCTCGCTCGACGAGGCCCTGTCCTGACCCAGCAGCCCGTCGAGCCCCTGGCCGCACCGGCCGCGGTCGTCACGCGCATCGAGCGCGACGTCCGCGGCTGGCTCGACCACGTCCGCGTCGAGAAGGGCGCGTCCGACAACACGCTCTCCTCCTACCGACGTGACCTGCGGGCCTACACGGCCCACCTCGCAGCACGCGGGGTCACCGACTCCGGGAGCGTCACCGAAGCCGACGTCACCGACTTCCTCGCCGCCCTGCGGGAGCGGGGCCTCGCCGCGTCGTCGGCCGCACGGACCCTCGTCGCGGTGCGGGGCTTCCACCGCTTCCTCGCCCTCGAGGGGGAGGTGCCGACCGACCCCGCCGCGAACGTCGCACCCCCGAAGCCCCCGGCGCGCCTGCCCAAGGCGATCTCCGTCGACGCGGTCGAGCGGCTCCTCGCCGCGGCGTCGGTCGGCGACACGCCCGAGTCGCTGCGCGACCGTGCCCTCCTCGAGC
>JAEWFB010000639.1 GCA_023389095.1 Actinomycetes bacterium | reverse complement strand
CCGCCGCCGTGGCCGGGCCTCGCGCCACCGTCACCGTGCTCACCGCGCTGCCTCTCGCCGGTCCCCTCCTCGGGATCGCGTGCGGCGTCGACCCGCGGACGCTCCACCTGGGCTCGCCGCTGTCGGCGGCCGCCGTCGTCGCTGGGGCGGCCTTCGTGGTGCTCGGTCGCTGGTGGTGCAGCCGGATGGTACGAGCGGTGGCCGAGTCATGACCGCCGCCCTCGTCTCGATCCCCTTGGCGCCCAGCGCCGGTGGCGGTGCCGGTACCGGTGCCATCGTCGCCGGCCTCCTGGTCCTGCTGGCCGTCCTCGTCCTGCCGTCGCGCCGCGAGGCCCCGGGGCGCCGCGGCACCGCTCCGGCGCACGACGATGTGGTCGCCCGCGACGGCGAGGGACCGCCGGAGCCGGGTGCACGGGGCGAGCCGGCGCCGGGCCAGGTGGCGTCGGCCCTTGCTCTTCTCGCCCTCGGGTACCGCTCCGGGCTGCCCACGTGGGACGTCCTCGACGCGGTCGGGGACGGCCTGCCGGCCGGCCCGGCTGCCGACCTCAGACAGGTGGCCGCTGCGCTGCGCTGGGGTGCCTCCGACGCCGAGGCGTGGGGTTCCGTCGGCACGGCGTGGTCGCCCGCAGCCCGGGCCATCGAGGTGGCGCAGCTGGCCGGGGTGCCACCGGCGCCGCTGCTCCTGGCGGCGGCCGACGACCTGCGCGAGGCCGAGCTCGAACGCGTCGAGGTGGCGGCGGCCCGCGTCGGCGTGCGCCTCGTGGCGCCGCTGGGCCTGGTCCTGCTGCCCGCCTTCTGCCTCACCACCGTCGTGCCCCTCGTCATCGCCCTCGCCCGAGAGCTCGTGACGTCGTGACCGAGCCGCACGTCGTGACCCCGCCGACCGACTCCCGACATCCGGTCGCCCACCCCGTCCTGATCAGCCATCCACCAGCCGAGCTCCGCTCGGACCAGAGAAAGGAAATCCCCATGTCCCACCGTCTGATTCGCATCCTCAGTCGCACCGCGTGCCGTGCCCGTCCCGGCGTCGACGACCGCGGCATGACGACCGCCGAGTACGCCGTCGGCATCATGGCCGCCTGCACCTTCGCCCTCGTGCTGCTCGGAGTCGTCAAGTCCGACGCGGTCCGCTCGGCCCTGGCCGGGATCGTCCAGAACGCGCTGGGGCTCGCCGGGTGACCGCAGCACGTCCCGGCGAGCGCGGGATGGTGACGGCCGAGCTCGCCGTCGCCGTCCCGGCCGTCGTGCTCGTCCTGGCCCTGTGCCTCGGCGCCGTGCGGGTGGCCGTCGACCAGGTCCGCTGCGTCGACGCCGCCCGGATCGCCGCACGGGCCGCAGCGCGCGGCGACCCCCTCGACCGCGTGACGAGCCTCGGCAGCTCTGCCGCTCCCACGGGATCCCGGGTCGAGGTGCACGCCGCGCCGCTCGGAGTGGCGGTCACGGTGAGCGCGGATGCCGGCGGTTGGGGAGGCCTGCCGTCGTGGACCCTGCGCGCGGTCGCCGTCACCCCGACCGAGGCAGCGTCGTGAGAGGCGTCGCGCCCGACCCGCGACGTGGTCGCCTCGCGGTCTCCGTCGACGAACGGCCGGCTTCACGGCGCCGGGCGGCGGTCCGCGGACTACTGGTTCCCCGGCGACGTCGCGTCGCGCGCGTGATCGGTGGTGCGACCGACCGCGGGTCCTCGAGCGTCCTCGTGCTGGCGGCTGTCGGCGTCCTGCTCGCGGTCGGCGTGGCCGCGCTTGTGCTGTGTTCGGTGGCAGTGGCGGGTCAGCGTGCCCGGCTCGCCGCCGATCTCGCCGCCCTCGCCGGCGCGACGCGCCAGCGCGCGGCCGACGGCCAGGCCTGCGAGTCTGCGGCGACGGTCGCCCGCGCCAACGCGGCACGGCTCGAGCGCTGTTCGCTGGACGGCTCCGACGTCACCGTCGACGTCAGCGTGGACGTGCCGGTCTGGCCCGAGCCCGCGCGGGCACGGTCCCGGGCCGGTCCCGCACGGTCCAGGTGACGCCGGCGACGGCCCAGCGACGTCGGTACCTGGCTCGTCAGCGGTTCTGCCAGGCATCGGGCGCGGCGAGCAGCTGGCGGACCCGCTCTGGCAGGTCGCCCGTGCGCAGCGACTCGAGGGACGTGCCGTCGAGCACCTCGCGCAAGCTGGCCCGGACGGCGACCCAGAGTCTCGGCAGGTGGGCGGCCACGCCCTGGTACTCGGTCTCGTGCGGTCGGAGCCCACGCACCTCGGCCAGGGGGCCGTCGACGGCCCGGAAGACGTCGCCGACGCTGATCTGCTCACCCGGCCGGCCGAGCACGTAGCCGCCACGGGCACCGCGCCGGCTCAGCACGAGGCCGGCCCGACGCAGGTCGGCGAAGATCGCCTCGAGGAACTTGCGGGGGAGGTCCTGCCGGGTGGCCAGGGTGTCGATGCTGACCGGGCCCGAGCCCGCAGCCTCCGCGTCGCTGAGGATGAGCATCGCCCTGACGGCGTAGTCGACCCGGGCAGAGATGTCCACCGAGCCAGTCTGCCGCAGGGACGCGTGCCTCCGTCGGACGCTCGACCCGACCGGCCGCACCAGAGAGCCGCGCACCGGGTGCCGCACCAGGGCGCCGCCCCCAGCACCTCGCCAGGGCCGGGTCACAGTGCCGGGCCAGTGGCCGCGACAGAGGCCCGACAGGTGCCTGACAGGGGGGTGGGAGGGGACCTGCGTCACGGGCGGCCGTGGATGGGTGACAGATGGGGAGACGGAACGGGGCGGCGAGGTGTCGTCCCCTCGCCGCCCCGGCTGCTCCGACGGAGCCGGTGGTCCGCCGCCGCCCGGCAGGCCGGCGACAGACGCACAACCACGGTATGCCGCCACTCCTGCGGTCGCGCGGGCGCGTCCAGGTCCCGGGCCGGCTCACATCGCGCGGCGGCTCCGATGCCCAGGACCGGCTCAGATGGCCAGGGCCGGCTCAGATGGCCAGGGCCGGGTCGAGCTCGATGACGCTGGAGCGCTGGGCGGCCCGGGCGAACACCGTCTCGCCGGGCTCGAGCGCGAGATCACCGGCGTCGCGTCGGGTCAGCTGCGCGGCGAACCGCTCGCCCGACTCGGCCCGCAGGTCGACGCGCACCTCGAAGCCGAGCGGCACGACCCGCTCCACGACGGCCGCGACGATGCCGGGCGAGCCGCTGACCTTGGCGTCGAGCGCCAGGGCGACCGCCCGGTCGCGCTCGAGCGCGATGTCGTGCGGCCGCACGAGCTGCCCGCCGAGCCGGGCCACCGACCCGAGGAAGCCCATGACGAAGTCGTTGGCCGGCCGTTCGTAGAGCGTCACAGGGTCGCCGACCTGCTCGATGCGTCCGTGGTTGAGCACCGCGATGCGGTCGGCGACGTCGAGCGCCTCCTCCTGGTCGTGCGTCACGAGAACGGTGGTCACGTGCACCTCGTCGTGCAGCCGCCGCAGCCACGTGCGCAGGTCGGCGCGCACCTTGGCATCGAGCGCGCCGAACGGCTCGTCGAGCAGGAGCACCTCGGGGTCGACGGCCAGGGCCCGTGCGAGCGCCATCCGCTGGCGCTGCCCGCCGGAGAGCTGCGCGGGGTAGCGGTCGCGGAAGCCCTCGAGCCCGACGATCTCGAGCAGCTCACCGACGCGTCGGTCGATGTCGGCCTTGGGGCGCTTGCGGATCGAGAGGCCGAAGGCGACGTTGTCGCGCACCGTCATGTGCTTGAAGGCTGCGTAGTGCTGGAAGACGAACCCGATGCCCCGCCGCTGCGGCGGCTCGGTGGTCACGTCGCGCCCGGCGATCGTCACGACGCCGGCATCGAGCGCCTCGAGCCCGGCGATCGAGCGCAGCAGCGTCGACTTGCCCGACCCGCTCGGCCCGAGCAGCGCGGTCAGGGAACCGCTCGGGATGTCGATGCTGACGTCGTCGAGCGCGAGGAAGGACCCGTAGCTCTTGCGGGCGTTGCTGACGGTGATCATCGGGTGCTCCTCTTGCGGTCGAGCAGGCTCATGAGCAGCAGCACGACGAGCGCCATGCCCATGAGGAGGGTCGCGGCGGCGTACGCGCCGTAGGTGTTGTGGTCGTCGATGTAGCGCGAGTGCACGAGCAGCGTCAGCGTCTGGGACACCCCGGGGAAGCCGGAGGACACCATGATCACGGCGCCGAACTCGCCGAGCGCGCGGGCGACGGTGAGGACGATGCCGTAGGTGAGGCCCCACCGGATCGCCGGCAGCGTGATGCGCCAGAACGTCTGCCAGCCGTTGGCACCGAGGGTGGCGGCGGCCTGCTCCTGCTCCTGGCCGATCTCGTGCAGCACCGGCTCCACCTCGCGCACGACGAACGGGAGCGTCACGAAGATCGTCGCGAGCACCATGCCGGGCAGGCCGAAGATGACGCGGAAGCCGCCGCGGTCGAGCGCGCCGAACCAGCCGTCGACGCCCCACAGCATGATGAGCGAGACACCGACGACGATGGGCGACACGGCGAACGGGAGGTCGACGACGGCCTGGAGCACCCCGCGCCCGCGGAAGCGTCCGCGCACGAGGGCGAGCGCGGTCGTGACGCCGAAGACGACGTTGAGCGGCACGACGATCGCCACGATGAGGACCGACAGGTTGAACGCCGAGATCGCCGCCGGCGTGGTGATCGAGGCCCAGAACGCCCCGATGCCGGGGGCGAAGGTGCGCCACAGGATGACGCCGACCGGTACCGCGAGCAGACCGAAGAGGTAGCCGAGCGCGACGACGCGCAGGGTGATCCGGGACCGGGTCGAGACCCTCATGCGGCTCGCTCCTCTCGTCGCTGGGCCCGCGCCCCGAGGACCCGCAGGACCAGCAGCGACACGAACGCGATGGCGAGCAGCGCCACCGAGATCGCGGCCGCGTTGAGCGGGCGGTCGATCTCGATCTGCTGCTGGATGTACTGCGAGGCCACCTGGGTCTCGCGCGGGATGTTGCCGCCGATGAGCACGACCGAGCCGTACTCGCCGATCGAGCGGGCGAAGGCGAGCCCGGCGCCGCTGAGGATGGCCGGCCCCAGCGTCGGCAGGACGACGCGTCGGAACGTCGTCCAGCTCGACGCGCCGAGCGAGGCAGCCGCCTCCTCCACCTCGTGGTCGGCCTCGATGAGCACCGGCTGCACCGACCGCACGACGAAGGGCAGCGTCACGAACAGCAGCGCGACCGCGAGCCCCCAGCGGGTGGCGTTGAGGTGGATGCCGATCGGGCTGTTCGGACCGTACAGGGACAGCAGCACGATGCTCGCGACGATCGTCGGGAGCGCGAAGGGCAGGTCGATGAGCGTGTTGACGACGCGCTTGCCCGGGAAGTCGTCGCGCACGAGGACCCACGCGACGAGCGTGCCGAACACGGCGTTGACGAGTGCGACCCCGGCCGAGACGAGCACCGTCACCCAGAGGGCGGCGATCGCGGCCGGCGCGGTGACGGCCTCCCAGAACCCGGCCCAGCCCTCGCCGAACGCGGCGACGGTGAGTGCCGCGAGCGGCAGCAGGACGATGAGGCTGAGCCACAGCGTCACGACGCCGATGCCGAGCGGCCGTCCGAGGCGTCGGCGCAGCTCGTCGCCTCGGGCGCCGGGGGAGGGGGACCGGGGCGCCGACGACGCGCCGAGGGCGGGAGCCGCCGGAGCGGCTCCCGCCTCGCGGGTCGCGAGCGACCGGGTGACGGCTTCGGTCGTCACTTCGTCGCCTCGTCGTAGATCGTCGCGATCGCACCGACGTCCTTCTTGAACAGCGTGCTGTCGACGCTCTTCCAGCCGCCGAGGTCGGCGATGGTCCACAGCTTCGCGGGCTGCGGGAACGTCGAGGCGAACTCCGCCGCGACGGTGGGGTCGACGGGCCGGAAGCCGGCCCGGGCGAGCAGCTTCTGGGCCGCGGGCGTGTAGAGGTAGTCGTCGAAGGCCTGCGCGGCCGCCTTGTTCGGGCTGTTCTTGAGGACCGCGGCCGGGTTCTCGATCTTGAAGGTCTGCGGCGGCGTCACGTGCTCGACGGGCTCGCCGTCCTTCTCGACGAAGAGCGCCTCGTTCTCGTAGCTGAGCAGTGCGTCGCCGCTGCCCTGCAGGAACGCCTCGGTGGCCTCGCGGCCGGACTTCGGCTGGATCTTGACGTGGTCGGTGACGAGGCTGCGGATGTAGGCCAGGCCGGCCGCCTTGTTCGTGCCGCCGGCGCTCTTCGCGGCATACGGCGCCAGCAGGTTCCACTTGGCCGAACCCGACGAGAAGGGGTTCGGCGTGACCACCTCGACGCCCGGCTTGAGCAGGTCGTCCCAGTCCTTGATGTGCTTCGGGTTGCCCTTGCGCACCACGATGGTCACGATGGAGCCGAAGGGGATTCCCTTGTGCTCGTTGGCATTCCACGACGGGTCGACGAGACCGGCGTCGACGAGGCGTGTGATGTCGGGCTCGACCGAGAAGTTGACGAAGTCGGCCGGGGCGCCGGCGGCGACCTTTCGGCTCTGGTCGCCGGAGGCGCCGTAGCTCTGCTGGAACTGCACGCCCTTGCCGGCGGCCGTCTTCTGGAAGGCCGGGATGACGGCGTCGAAGCCGACCTTCGGCACGGCGTAGGCGTAGAGGTTGATCGTGCTCGTGGCTCCGGCCGCGGCGGCCGTGGAACCGGGCTGTGCGACGACGTCGCTGGACCCGCCGCCGGCACAGGCCGTCAGGCCGATCGTCGCGCTGGCGGCGATGACGGCGAGGAGGATCTGAGGGCGTCGCACGGTTGCTCCTTGGGATTGAGGGGCGGATCTGACGGGCGGGGCTGATTCCCATCCGCTGAGTGGGAGTTTGGATAGCAAACCGTTACAGGTCAAATAACGTCTACTTATGTCTCAGGGTGTGGAACCCCCACGCTGAGACACCCGCCCTCAGGCTGTCGCGATGCGCCGGACGCGCAGCGTCCCCGCACTGGTCAGCTCGCCGGACACGACGACGCGCGCCCCCGCCTCGGCGTCGACGCTCCAGCCCGGGGGTAGCTCGAGGGCGTAGGTGCGCCCGTCCTCGGCGACGAGCAGCACCGACGCCGTTGCCGCGCCGGGGGAGGATGCGCCGCCCCCGTCCGATCGGCGGAGGGTGCCCGCGACCGTCACCGACGCCTCGGCACCGGCGTCGCCGGAAGGTGTCGCCGGGCGTCCGGCCAGGTCCGGGAACGACTGTGGCGCAGGCGTCCCCGGGCGACCGCGGCGAGGGGAGGGCCGCCGACGGGCAGGACCGCGCGTCACGGCGCGGGCTCCCCGGGCCCGGCGTGGCGCAGGGTCAGGTCGAGCAGGGCGATGGCGCCCGCCTTGTCGAGCGGCTCGTTGCCGTTGCCGCACTTCGGTGACTGGATGCACGACGGGCAGCCCGACGGGCACTCGCACGCGGCGACGGCGTCACGCGTCGCGCGGAGCCAGGCGCGGACGCGTCGGTACCCCCGCTCGGCGAAGCCGGCGCCGCCTGGGTGCCCGTCGTAGACGAGGATCGTCGGCAGCCCGGTGTCGGGGTGCAGGGCCGTCGAGACCCCGCCGATGTCCCAGCGGTCGGCCGTCGCGAAGAGGGGCAGCATGCCGATGGCCGCGTGCTCGGCGGCGTGGGCGGCGCCCGGGATCGTCGCCTCGTCGACACCCGCGGCGGCGAGCTCCTCGACCGGCATCGTCCACCAGACCGCCTTGGTCGCGAGGCTGCGCGGCGGCAGGTCGAGCGGGTGCTCGCCGATGACCTCCCCACCCGGCAGACGCCGCAGGAACGACACCACCTGGCCCCGCACCGTGACGTGCCCGAACGAGCAGCGCAGCGGCCCCCAGTCCTCGTGCTCGGTGGCGTGGACGATGTCGAACTCGCTCACCGAGCGCGCGTGCGTCGTCCACCCCGGGTCGCCGCGCACGGCGAACGCCGCCCGGTCCTCGAGGTCGAGCTCAGTGATGACCCACGTCTGGCCCTGATGCACGTGGACGGCGCCGGTGTGCACCTGCGCGTGCGCCGACGCCTCGTCGACGGTCCCGACGACCCGCCCGGTGCGGGCCTCGATGATCCGCACCGGTTCGCTCGCGCCGCGCAGCGACAGGTGGTCGGCCGGCCGGTCCTCGCGCGCCCAGAACCAGCCGTGCGGCCGCTTGCGCAGGATCCCGCGCTCGACGAGCGCGTCGAGCAGCGGGCGCGTCATCGGGCCGAACACCTCGACGTCGGCCTCGGTGACGGGCAGCTCGGCGGCCGCCGCGGCGAGGTGCGGGCCGAGCACGTGCGGGTTCTCGGGGTCGACGACCGTGGCCTCGACGCCGCGACCGAAGATCGACTCCGGGTGGTGCACGACGTAGGTGTCGAGGGGGTCGTCGGCGGCCACGAGCACCGCGAGCGAGCGGCGACCGGTGCGCCCGGCGCGTCCGGCCTGCTGCCACAGCGATGACAGCGTGCCCGGCCACCCGGCGAGCAGCACGGCGTCGAGGCCCGACACGTCGACGCCGAGCTCGAGGGCGTTCGTCGCAGCGAGGCCGAGCAGGTGCCGGCTGCGCAGGTCGCGTTCGAGCTCGCGCCGCTCCTCCGGCAGGTAGCCGCCGCGGTAGGCCGCCACGCGGTCCTCGTCGGTGACCGACACGCGCTCCCTGGCGATGCGCGCGACCACCTCGACGCCGGCGCGCGACCGGGCGAACGCCACCGTCTGCACGTCGGCCCCGACGCAGCCGGCGAGCAGCTCGCCGGTCTCGGTGATCGTGCTGACCCGCTGGGCCGAGCCGTCGGGGGCGGTGACGACCGGCGGCTCCCAGAGGGCGAACGTCATCGCCGCGCGGGGCGACCCGTCCTGCGTCACCGCCTCGACCGGCAGCCCGAGCAGCCGGGACGCGTGGTCCTGCGGGTCGGCCACCGTGGCCGAGGCGAGGACGAACGTCGGCTCGGCCCGGTACCGCGCGGCGACGCGTCGCAGCCGCCGCAGCACCGCCGCCAGGTGCGCACCGAAGACGCCCTTGTACACGTGGCACTCGTCGACGACGACGTAGCGCAGCGCCCGCAGGAACGAGGACCACCGCTCGTGGCCGGGCAGGAGCGAGTGGTGCAGCAGGTCGGGGTTGGTGAGCACGAGGTTGGCGTGGTCGCGGATCCAGCGCCGCTCGTCGGTCGGGGTGTCGCCGTCGTACGTGGCGGGCCGGACGCCCGGCAGCGCGAGCCCGGCCACCCGCGTCAGCTGGTCGGCCGCCAGGGCCTTGGTCGGCGAGAGGTAGATCGCCGTGGCGCCCCGACCGTTGGGGGCCGCCGCGCCCGACGCCAGGTCGGACAGGATCGGCAGCAGGTAGCCGAGGCTCTTGCCCGACGCCGTGCCCGTGCTGACCACGACGTGGCGGCCCGCGTGGGCGTGCTCGGCCACCTCGACCTGGTGCGACCACGGCGCCGCCACGCCGGCGCCCGTCAGCGCGCCGAGAAGCGTCGGCTCGGTCCACTCCGGCCACTCGGCCGTGCGCGCCGTACGCGCCGGCACCTCGTGCACGTGGACGAGCCGCTCCGGCTGCTCCCCGACCAGACGCGCGAGCAGCGTCTCTGGGTCGGGCTCCGGTCCGCGGCCCCGTCCGCGCTCCGCTCCGCTGCCGGGTTTCTGCCCCTGCGCGGGCCCGCGGGCGCCGGCGCTCGCCCGCTGTCCGGCGGTGGCCGGAGCGGTCGAGATGGGCGGCAGGTCCCGGTTCATGTGGAGCAACGGTAGGAGGTGGGGGTACGGTAACCGACGAGCGGGGCATGTTACTCCGCGGTCGGTCACGCAGGGGCAACGTGGCTGGCCCTGTTAGACCAAGTGTGGGCAAGGGAAGGGGCACCGGTGGATCTCTCGATCACCCGCGCCGACCACGGTGACCAGACCGTGGTGCACCTCGGCGGCGAGATCGACGTGTACACCGCGCCGCTCGTGCGCGAGAAGCTCGACGAGCAGATCAACGGCGGCCGGACCCGGCTCGTCGTCGACCTGTCCGACGTCACGTTCCTCGACTCCACGGGGCTCGGCGTCCTCGTCGGCCGGCTGAAGCTGGCGCGAACCCAGGGAGGGTCGCTCCGCCTCGTCGGCAAGGACGACCGCGTCCTCAAGGTGTTCTCGATCACGGGCCTGGACAAGGTCTTCGACATCCACCCCGACCTCGACTCCGCCCTCGCAGCGGACGACGGCGCGGCCCCGAGCGAGCCGTCCTGACCGTCCCGCCGCGGTCCCCGGCGTCAGGCGTGCCCGCCGACGCGTCGGTCGACGTGCCGGACGCGGTGCCGGTCGCGGTGCCGGTCGCCGTGCCGGTCGCCGTGCCGGACGACGTGCCGGTGGTCGATGCGACGCTGCTGCCGCGGCTGCGCGCCGACCTCGCCGGCGCGGGCTTCACCGTCGACGGCGTCGCCGAGAGGCTCGGTCCGGTCGCCTCGGCAGCCCTGCACCGTGAGCAGCCCCTCCCGGCCCTGCTCGCCACCGCTGCCGCGCCGCGCGTGACCCCCACCTCCGCACCGAGTGAGCGCCCAGCCTCACCCGCCGCACGCGCCACCCCAGCCTCTCCGTCGAGTGAGCACCCAGCCCAGGGCGCCACGCCCGACGCGTGCGGCACGCTCGTGCGCCTCTTCACCCTCGGGCGCCCGGTCGCCACCGACCGCCTGGCCGACGCGCTGCCCACCCTCGGCGTCGACGGCGCCGTCGCACTCGGTCTCGTCCGGGTCGACGCGGCAGCCGGCGTCGCGCACGCCACGTGCGACCTGCGCCCGTACGGCGACGACGCGCACGACTGGTGGGTCGCCTCCGACCTGTCCGAGCTCGCGACCGGCGGGCCGCTGCGCGCCGACCACGTCCTCGGCATCGGCGGCGCCTCGACCACCCTCGCGTCCTGGACGATCCGTCGCCGAGCCGGCCGCGCCCTCGACCTCGGCACCGGGTGTGGCGTCCAGTCGTTGCACCTCACGTCGCACGCGGGTTCGATCACGGCCACCGACATCTCCGAACGCGCCCTGGCCTACGCCCGGTTCAACGCGGCACTGGCCGACGCGCACCTCGACACCGTGGCTGGAGACCTGCTCGACCCCGTTGCGGGACAGTCGTTCTCGCTCGTCGTCAGCAACCCTCCCTTCGTCATCACCCCACGCACGGAGGACGTCCCGCTCTACGAGTACCGCGACGGCGGGCGCGCCGGTGACGCCGTCGTCCGCACGCTCGTGCGCGAGGTCGGCCGGGTGCTCGAGCCCGGTGGCGTCGCCCAGTTCCTCGGCAACTGGGAGGTCCCCGAGGGGCGCACCTGGCGCGACGTGTGGGGCGAGTGGCTCGACGAGCAGGCCCGCGACGGTGTCCCGCTCGACGCCTGGGTCGTGCAGCGCGAGTCGCAGGACCCGGCCGAGTACGCCGAGCTGTGGTCGCGCGACGGGGGAGCGGTGCCCGGCAGCGAGGCCCACTCCCGCATGTACGCCGCGTGGCTGCGCGACTTCGCGGCCCGACGCGTCGAGGCCGTCGGCTTCGGCGTCGTGACCCTCCAGCGCCCCGCCACCGACCGGCCGACGTGGCGCTCGCTCGACGAGGCCATGGGTCCGGTCGCCGCGCCGATGGGCCCGACCGTCGAGGCCGGCCTGCGGGCGCGCACGTGGCTCGCGGAGCACCCCGGCGACGGCGTGCTCGACGTCGCGTGGTCCTGCGCACCCGACGTCACCGAGGAGCGTCATGGCCGGCCGGGCGCGTCCGACCCGGCCGTCATCCTCGTGCGCCAGGGCGGCGGCCTGCGACGCGTCGTGCGCGCCGACACGCTCCTGGCTGCCTACCTCGGCGTCGCCGACGGCGAGCTCACCGCCCGCGTCGCGCTCGAGGCGATCGCCTCGCTCCTCGACGCCGACCCCGACGCCGTCCGCGCGGAGGTCGTCCCGGCCATCCGCGACCTCGTCGCCGACGGCATCCTCGTCTGACCCAGGCCCCTGCACCACCTCGGCGCCTCGGCACCACCCCCGATCGAGAGAACGCTCCGTCACGGGCACGCCCGATCGAGAGAACACCGCGTATCGCCGCGCTCCACGAATCGCGTGACGGAGTGTTCTCTCGATCAAGGGCTGGGTGACGCAGTGTTCTTTCGATTGGGGGAGGTGGTGACACGCTCTCGGCGGAAATGACTTGTGAGTGAGTGCTCACTCATTCATGATGGTCCGGTGCGACAGCGAACGGGGCGCGCCGCGCCCATGCACCCGGACGACCGCCGGGAGGCCCTCATCGGCGTCTTCCTCGACCT
>JAEWFB010000634.1 GCA_023389095.1 Actinomycetes bacterium | reverse complement strand
GCCGTGCACCGTCGACGACGGTGTACGGCCACTCCACTCTTGCAGCGAGAACGCCTGTCAGGAGGCGCTCTTGGCCATCACCTCGACCTCGCTGACCGTCATGTAGCTGTTCGCCGTCATGACGACCCGGACCGCGCTCGTGCGCACCGGCGTCACGGGGACCGACACGACCGGAGCCGCGGCACCCGTCGCGTCGACCGTGACGACGCCCGACACCGGGCGCCACGTGCCGTCGACGAGGGCCTCGACCTGCACCGTCCGCGCGTAGCTGACGTTGCCGCCGTCCTGGTAGAACCGCGTCACGACGCGGGTCACGTCGCGTTGCGCGGGCAGCGTCACCGTGAGGGTGTCACCGGGACGCTGGGTGCCGGAGCGCCAGTTCGACCACGCCTTGTCGGTGAGGACGCCGTTGACGATCCCCTGCACGGCGTAGCCGGGCTCGGTGAACGTCGCGCTGGCGACCGTCCCGGCGGCGAGCGCCGCGTTGGCCTCGACCGGCTCGGTCACCGTGACGACGACCGACGCGCGTGCCGTGGAGCCGTCCGGCAGCGTGGCCGTGCCGCCGACCGTGACCTCGCCGACGCGGTCGTACGTCGCACCGGACGCGTCCCACGTCACCGGGAGCGTGACCGCGACCCGGTACCGGTCGCTCGTCGCGGTGACCGTCGCGGGCAGGTCCGGGGTGCCGCCGACGTAGGTCCGGGCGGTCGCCGGCGTGGTCGTCGAGACGGTGTCGACGGTGACGACGTCGCGCACCGCGTACTCGCGGCCGGTGGCCGGGTCGGTGGCCGTGCCGAAGACGAACACCTGGCCGGGCGTCTTCCAGCGAGCGGCCGGGACCGCCCGCCACGTCACCGGGACGGCGCGGGCCGCGCCGCCGGCTCGATCGGGCGTGACGGTGTCGGGCAGGCTCGGTGCGCGACCCGGGAGCGTGAAGCCGGTGAGGTCGCTGACGCCCGTGACGGTCTCGTCGACGACGCGCCAGCGCTGGTTGGCGTTGGCGTTGGGCTGCCACGTGCCCACGGGCGAGCCGTCGGCCGTCGCCTCACCGCTCACCTCGAGGTCGACCGGCGCCGCCCCGTTCGCGACGGTGTAGGTGCCGTCACCGGTCGTCGAGAGGTACCACTGTGCCGACGCGTCGGGCGTCTCCTGCGCGGGCTCGAGCACGAGCGCCCCGCTGCGGAGCGCGACCTGGCGGCCGTCGAGGGCCCGCAGCTGGTAGCGCTCGCGGTTGGTGTCGCCACCGGTGACCTTCGTGACGGTCCACAGCTGGTCGCCGGTCGTGGCGTCGGTCGTGCGGATCGCCGCGCCCTGCTGCTCGGCGTCGAGCGAGCGACCGCTCTGCACGCCGACGAACCGGTAGGCGTGCCCGTCCTGGAAGGTCGCGGCGTCCTTGGCGACGTCGCGGACGTCGCTGACGACGAGCGTCGTAACCGACCGGGCGGGCACACGGACCGTGGCGCGGCCGTCGGTGACCGCGACCGGGGCCTGCGGCACGAGCGCACCCGACGCGTCGGTGACGATCGCCGTTACGCTCGCCTTCGGGCCGACGTGGCGGAACTTCGACAGGTCGACGGCGAGGTCCTGCGCGGTGTTCGCGTCGTTGGTGTGCACGAGCGTCGCGGTACGGGCGTCGGGGCGGATCGCGGCGACGGTCGCCGTGTCGTCGACCTTGACGACGTGGTCACCCGGTCGGATGTAGTGGGTGAAGTTGCGGACCGTGTTGAACTTCTGGTTCGTGTAGATCGGGCACGTCTGCAGGGTGTCCTTCGACGTGCAGTCGAACGGCAGCTGGATGCTGCCCCAGTTCGCGCCGGCCGCGCTCTCGCCGCCGGGCTTCATGTTGTCGTAGTCCTCGACCGGCTGCCAGAACACCCACGCCGACGGCTCGAGCTCGCGCAGGTCGTCGGTGATGTGCTGGGCCATGCCGATGCCGGGGTCCATCGAGGTGAAGCTCTGGCCGTTGCCCCAGCTGCCCTCGACCTCCGACATCCACAGCGGCTTGGCGTCGGACTTGGCCAGGTCGCGGACGGCGGTGCGCTGGCCGGTGCCGTACGTGTGGACGTTGAGCTGCGCAACGGACGCCTTGACGTCGTTCGGGTAGCTCGTCCAGTTGCGCACGAACGTGCCGGGGTTCGTCTCGTCCATCGCCGAGATCTTCGCCTTCGTCGACGACGCGGCGAGCGCGGGCGCGAGGGCCTTGACCACCTGCTGCTGCAGCTCGGG
Source organism: Actinomycetes bacterium (assembly GCA_023389095.1). Taxonomy (GTDB): domain Bacteria; phylum Actinomycetota; class Actinomycetes; order Actinomycetales; family Dermatophilaceae; genus Monashia. The sequence continues at coordinate 10,016 of JAEWFB010000634.1, read as the reverse complement.
CCCGATGTGCGCACCCTCCTGGCGTCCACCGGTCGGCTGGCCGTCGGCGCCGAGCTGGGTGCCCCAGTAGCTGGTGTTCGGCTCGTTGAAGGGGTCGATGGTGTCGACCGTGATGCCGTGCGCCTGCTCGAGGTGCTCGGTGACCTTGACGAGGTAGGACGCGAAGTCGGCGATGCTGCTGCGCTTGAGCTGGTCCGTGCCGGCGTTGAAATTGCCTGACACGTAACCGGACTCGGTCACGAACCACGGTGGGGAGTTGCTGAACGTCTCCCACTTCGTGATCGAGCCCTTGATGTGGTCGACCCACCAGCGCTGCGTCTGGTCGGCGTCCCAGTTCCAGTCGTTCGCGTTGTCCGGCGACCACCAGCTCGTGTCGGTGCGGGTGGTGCCGGCCGGCGCCTTCCACCAGCCCTGCACGGCGCCACCGGGACGCAGGTAGTCCTTGACGTCGGGGGCGTTGCCGCCGCCGATGTTGTAGCGGGCGATGTTGAGGGCCAGGCCGTCCTTGCCGAAGACGAGGTCGGCGAGCTTGTTGCGGATCTCGTCGGGGTAGCCGCCGGTGGCGTTGGCGAACCAGACGAGGCTCGTGCCCCAGCCCTCGAAGGCCGGCTGCTGGTAGGACGGGTCGGGTTGGATCGACACCGTCGGAACGGTGCTCGCGGCGACGCCAGTGGACGAACCGGCGGACGGGGCGGCGGGGCTGACGGACAGGGGCGTGCTTGCGGGAGAAGCGGCGTGGGCTGGACCGACGCCGGTCAGGGCCCCGGCCAGCGCGACGAGCGTCGTCAGGCCGAGGGCGAGCGGGCGGGTGGGCCGAGAGCGGCGGGTGGGACTGGCTGCTCGGGCAGGGTGCATCGGTGGAACCTTCCTGGGAACGGCGGCAGTGACGGACCGAGGGCGGGTGTCGGGCCCGCCGCCGGGTCGCGGCGGCGGGCCCCCCTCACGGGTGGTTCAGCGAGTCGTGCAGGAGGTGGTGCAGGAGGTGGTGCAGGGGGTGATGCGGCGAGCGGACGGTCAGTCGGCCTCGCAGACGACGACGACGTCCCCCGCGGCGACCTCGACCTCGGGGCCGACGTCGGTCCCGGTCAGCACGCTGTGCCCGGAGGCCCGGAGCGTCAGCGCGCGGTCGGTGTGGTTGACGGCGAAGAGGAAGCGGCCGCCCGGGCCGGTGCGGCGGACCAGCTCGAGCCCCCGGTCCGCGTCGGCGACGGGCGCGACGCCGGCGTCGGCGAGGAGCCGCTCCACGATCCCGTCACGGGCGGCGCCCGGCAGGGCCGTGGACACGTACCAGGCGGCGCCCCGCTCGAGCGCGCGCCGCGTGACGGCCGGCTGTCCCGCGTAGCCGCCCGACGCGTAGTGCAGGACGGTCTCGGCGTCGACGACGCCGAGGTCCTCGGACCAGCGCGCCGCCGCGCTCCCGTCCGAGAGGGTCACGGCCTCGCCGTCGCGCAGCGGGCCGAACTCCTCGACGCGGACGCCGAGCAGGTCGCGGAACGCCCCCGGGTAGCCGCCGAGGCGCACGTGGTCGAACTCGTCGACGATGCCGGAGAAGTACGTGACGAGCACGGTGCCGCCGTTCTGCGCGAAGGCGGCGACGGCGTCGGCCACGGCGTCGGTGACGAGGTGCAGCGCGGGCACGACGAGCAGGCGGTAGCCCTCGAGCACGGTGGTGGCCGGCACGACATCGACGGAGACGCCGCGACGCCACAGCGACTCGTACCACTCGAGCGCCACCTGGCGGTAGCGGAAGTCCTGGCTCGGGTGCGAGTCGAGCTCGCTCGACCACCAGCTGTCCCAGTCGAACAGGAGCGCGACGTCGCTGCTCACCGTCGAGCCGAGCACCGGCTCGAGCGCGGCGAGGTCGGCGCCGAGGGCACTGACCTCCCGGAACACCCGGGACTCGGGGCCGGCGTGCGGCACCATCGCCGAGTGGTACTTCTCGGCACCGGCGCGCGACTGCCGCCACTGGAAGTAGCTGATCGCGTCGGCGCCCCGGGCCACCTGGGCCAGGGAGTTGCGGCGCAGCTCGCCCGCCTTCTTGGGCCGGTTGACGTGCCCCCAGTTGACGGCGCTCGTCGACTGCTCCATGAGCATCCACGGCTTGCCGGAGGCGATGCCACGGGTGAGGTCGGCGCTGAAGGCCAGCTCGAGCTGCGGCTCGGCGGCCCCCTCGAGCAGGTAGTGGTCGTTGGAGACGAGGTCGACGTCGCCGGCCCACGCGGCGTAGTCCATGTTGCGGGTCTCGCCCATCACCATGAAGTTCGTCGTGACCGGGACGTCCGGGGTGACGCGACGCAGCACCTCCGACTCCGCGACGAGCTGGCCCCGCAGCTCCTCGGAGCTGAACCGCGCGAAGTCGAGCTGCTGCCCCGGGTTCGGGAAGGTCGGCGCGAGCCGGGGCGGCTGGACCTGGTCGAAGGAGGTGTAGAGCTGGCTCCAGAACTGGGTGCCCCACGCGTCGTTCAGGGTGTCGACGTCGCCGTAGCGTGCCTGCAGCCAGGTGCGGAACGCGGCCGCCGACGCGTCGCAGTAGCAGCGGGCGTTGTGGCAGCCCAGCTCGTTGGAGACGTGCCAGAGCGCGAGGGCCGGGTGGCCGGCGTAGTGCTCGGCGACCTTCTCGGTCAAGCGGATCGAGCGCTCGCGATACACCGGCGACGACGGGCACCAGCTCTGCCGGCCGCCGAAGCCGAGCACCTCGCCCCTCGGCCCGACGGGCAGCATCTCGGGGTGCGCGGCGACGAGCCACGCGGGCGGTGAGGCCGTCCCGGTCGCGAGGTCGACGGCGATGTCGGCCGCGTGGAGCAGGTCGAGCACCTCGTCGAAGGTCGAGAAGTCGAAGACGCCGTCGGAGGGTTCGAGCAGGGACCACCCGAAGATCGCGACGTTGACGAGGTTGACGCCGGCCTCACGCATGAGGTGGACGTCCTCCTTCCACACCTCGCGGGGCCACTGCTCGGGGGTGTAGTCGCCCCCGAAGCCGACCCGGGGTCGTCCGTCCGGCCACCTGATCCACGTCGGGCGCGTCCCCGTCGTGCCGGGCGTGGGTGTCTGGCTGCTCACCGATCCTCCTTGCTGGTCGTGGGTGCCGCTCTGTGGTGCGGCGTGCCGTGGGGCCGGGCACGGCGGGCGTGTCGCCGTGTCCGGCCCGACGGTCACTTGTTGACGCTGAAGCCCTGCTGGTTGCCGTACGTCGCGGCGGCGTCCTGCCAGGCCTTGAGGCCCCCGGCGAGGTCGGTCTTGCCGCTGTAGGCCTGGCCGACCGTGTCGTTGAAGATGCTGTTGGCGTAGACCTGGAAGGGCAGGTAGGACCAGCCCGGCACGACGTCCTTGGCCGACTGGGACAGCACCTCGTTGACCTTCTGGCCGCCGAAGTACGGGAACGTCTTGCCCAGGAACTCGGGCGAGTTCAGGTCGGCCGTCGTGGCCGGGAACGCCCCGCCGTCGACGCGCGTCTTGACGCCGTCCTCGACGTCGGCGTACTTGAGGAACGCGTAGGCGAGCGCCTTGTTCTGGCCGGCCTCGGGCACGGCGAGCGAGCTGCCGCCGTTCTCCGAGCTGGCCTTCTCGCCGGCGGCCCACTGCGGCAGCGGCGCGACGGCCCACTTGCCCTTGCCGGCGGCGACGCCGGACTCGAGGTTGGCCGGCATCCAGGCGCCGATCGACAGCGTCGCGATCGAGCCGTCGCCGAGGCCCTTGTACCAGCCGTCGCTCCACGAGCTGACCGGCGCGACGAGGCCCTCGGAGACCATCGCGCCCCAGACCTTCGTGAACTTCTGGACGCCGGGGTCGCTCGTCAGGTTGATCTTGACGTTGGTGCCGTCGACGCTGAACGGCTTGCCGCCGGCCTGCCAGATCATCGAGGTGGTGAAGCCGGCGTCACCGGTGTCGTTGGTGATGTAGGCCTTGGGGTCGGCCTTGTGCAGCTTGCGGGCGGCGTCGAGGTACTCGTCCCAGGTCTTCGGCACGGCGATGCCGTACTTGGCGAAGACCTCCTTGTTGTAGAAGAGCGCCATCGGGCCGGAGTCCATGGGCAGGGCGTAGACGCCGGTGCCGCTCGTCGACGCGGTCCACGGGCCGGTGCTGAAGGTCGACTTGAGGCTGCTCGCGCCGAAGGGGGCGAGGTCGGCGACCGACTTGGACAGAATGAACTGCGGCAGCGCGTAGTACTCGATCTGGGCGACGTCGGGCACGCCCGAGCCGGCCTTGATCGCGTTCTGCAGCGCGGTGTACTGGTCGTTGCCGGTGCCGGCGTTGACGAGGTTGACCTTGACCTTCGGGTACTTCTTCTCGAAGTCGGCCACGACCGGCTTGAGCGTCGGCTCCCAGGCCCAGACGGTGATCTGGCCGCCCTTGGCCAGGGCGGACTCGACGTCCGAGGGCGAGCCGGCGGCGGCGCCGCCCGAACCCGAGCCGGTGTTCGAACCGCACGCGGCGAGGGTCGTGGCCGCGAGGGCGAGCACGACGGCGCGTCGTGTCACGGTCGCGGAGAGGGGCTTGATCATCGGTTTCCTTTCACTTCTTCGTGTGTCAGCGCCGGGCGACGCGTCAGGGGACTTCCGTGGGTCGTGGGGTGGGCGCCGGCCGGGGCAGCGGCGCAGGTGCCGGTCAGGCCTTGACGCTCCCGGCCGTGAGGCCCGACTGCCAGAACCGCTGCAGCAGCAGGAAGGCGGCGATGAGCGGGACGATCGTCAGCAGCGAGCCGGTGATGACGAGGTTGTAGATCGCCTCTCCCCCGGCCGTCGTCGCCTGCGCGTTCCACACGTTGAGGCCGACGGTGAGGGGGTACCACTGCGGGTCCTTGAGCATGATGAGCGGCAGGAAGTAGTTGTTCCACGTCGCGACGATCGCGAAGAGCAGGACGGTGACCATGCCCGGCGCGAGCAGCGGCAGGCAGACCTGGAAGAAGATCCGCGCCTCGCCCGCACCGTCGACGCGCGCCGCCTCGATGAGCTCGTCGGGAATGGCCTCGCGGGCGAAGGTCCACATGAGGTAGAGCCCGAAGGGGCTGATGAGGCTCGGCACGATGACCGACCACGGCGTGTTGGTGAGGCCGAGCTTGCTGAAGAGCAGGAAGGTCGGCACGGCGAGGGCGGTGGCCGGCACGGCGACCGCGCCGAGCACGACGGCGAGGACGGCACGCTTGCCGGGGAAGGCGAACTTGGCCAGGGCGTAGCCGCCGAGGACGGCGAGGAAGGTGGCCCCGCCGGCCCCGAGGACGACGTAGATGACCGTGTTGCCGATCCACCGCAGGAAGATGCCGTCGTCGTAGGTGAGGGTGCGACGGACGTTCTCGACGAGGTCGAATCCCTTGAACCACAGGCCGAACGAGTCGAAGAGGTTGTCCTGCGACTTCGTCGCGTTGACGAACAGCCACACGAGCGGCACGACGCTGTAGAGCAGGACGAGCGTCATGAGGGCCGTGAGCAGCGGGCTCTTGCGCGGGGTCCTCGAGTGGCGCCGCGAGTGGCGCCGCGAGGAGGTGACCGAGGAGGCTGCGGGGGTGCTGACGCGTCGGGCGCGGAGGGTGGACGGGCGCGCGGTGCTCATCGGGCGGCCCCCTCGCGCATGCCGCGGACCTGGACCGCGTAGGCGACGACCACCGTGAGCAGGCCCATGATGATGGCGACCGTGGCCGAGTAGTTGTACTGCTGACCCGCGAACGACAGGTTGTAGGCGTACATGTTCGGCGTGTAGCTCGTCGAGATGGCGTTGGGGGCGAGCGAGCGCAGGATGTTCGGCTCGTTGAACAGCTGGAAGCTGCCGATGACCGAGAAGATCGTGGCCACGACGATGGCGCCGCGCAGGGCCGGCACCTTGATCGCCGAGACGATCCGCAGCTGCCCGGCGCCGTCGAGCTCAGCCGCCTCGTAGAGCTCGTGCGGGATGACGCGGAGCGCGGCGTAGAAGATGAGCATGTTGTAGCCGACGAACTCCCAGGTGACGATGTTGCCGATCGAGGCGAGCACGAGGTCGCTCGAGAGCGGGTCGGGCAGGTGCCAGCCGAGGGCCTCGTTGAGGTTGCCGACGAGCCCGAACCGCGGCCCGTACATGAAGCCCCACATGAGCGCGGCGACGACGGCGGGCACCGCGTACGGCAGGAAGATCGCGATGCGGAAGAAGGCCGCCCCGTGGAGGCGGGCGCTGTCGATGGCGAGGGCCGCGAGCAGCGCGAGCCCGAGCATGATCGGCACCTGGATCACGAGGAACAGCGCGACGCGACGGAAGGACGCCCAGAAGGCCGGGTCGCCGAGAGCCTGCACGTAGTTGTCGGCCCCGACGAACGACGTGCCCCCGATGAGCTGCTCGCGGAAGAGCGACAGGTAGAGCGCGTAGGCCAGGGGGGCGATGAACACGAGGGCGAAGACGAGCAGGAACGGCGCCATGAAGCCCCACCCTGCGAGGGCCTGCCGGCGCCTCGACGTGTCACGGGAGGTCGCGCGGGAGGTCCGACCGGGCCGCTGCGGCGCGATCGGGCCGGAGGGCGCGGTGGCGCTGGTCGTCATCGACTCGACTCCTCGGTTGTCCCGGATGTTTGCGCAATCATTGGAGCACCAACCGGGATGTTTGCGCAACCATCGTCTCGATGGCATGCTCTGGTCAGGTTTCGACGACGTGAGTGAGGAGGCCCGGCCGTGCCGACGGGACAGTCGCCGGGTCAGGTGCCGGACCAGGCGCGCCGAGCCCCCGGCCGAGCAGCGCCACGCGCCGGCGCCCGGCGTCGGGTCAGCATGGACGACGTCGCGCAGCACGCCGGCGTCTCGGCCCAGACCGTGTCACGGGTGTCGAACGGCTACCCGGGTGTCGTCGAGTCGACCCGCCGGCTCGTCCTCGACGCGATGCGCGAGCTCGGGTACCGCCCCAACAGCGCCGCGCGGGCCCTAAAGAGCGGCGAGTTCCGCACCATCGGCGTCATCATGTCGACCCTCGCCACGACCGGGAACATGCGCACCCTCGAGGCGATCACGAGCGCGGCCCTCGAGCAGGGCTACGCCGTGACGCTCCTGCCGCCGGTCGCGGCCCAGCAGGACGACGGCGGGTTCTCGCGCGTCGGCGAGGACGTCGTCGACGCCGTCATCGTCGTCATGGAGCGCCACCAGCTCGACGAGTCGCCCCTCGTCCTGCCGCCCGGGATGCCCGCGGTCGTGGCCGACACCGACCTCGCGCACGTCTACCCGGTCGTCGACACCGACCAGGTCTCCGGCGCCCGCAGCGCCGTCGAGCACCTGCTCGACCTCGGCCACCGCACGGTGTGGCACGTCGCCGGCCCGCACGAGTCGTTCTCGGCCGGTCGGCGTGCCAACGCCTGGCGGGCGCTCCTCGACGAGCGCGGGATCCAGGCCCCGCCGATGATCGTCGGCGACTGGACCGCGGCATCGGGCTACCAGGCCGGGTTGCGCCTCGCCGAGGAGCCTTCCTGCACAGCCGTTTTCGCCGCCAACGACCAGATGGCCCTCGGGATCCTGCGCGCCCTGCACGAGAGGGGCCGGCGCGTGCCGCAGGACGTCAGCATCGTCGGCTTCGACGACAACCCGGACTCCGCGTCGTACCTGCCGCCGCTGACGACGGTCCACCAGGACTTCTCCGAGGTCGGACGCCGCTGCATCGAGATCGTGCTCGGGCTCCTGCGGTCGCGGTCCAGGGAGGACGCCGCCACGACCGTCGAGCTGGTGCCGACGCGCCTCGTCGTCCGCGACAGCACGGCCCCACCGCCGGCCGGCTGAGCGACCCCCCGGCCCCCACTCCCCACGCCGCAAGGCCCACCTCTTGCGGTGCCGCAGTAACTGCGCCTACCGTGGGTGGATGAGCGACGACGACGCGCGACCTTCCCTCCCGGCCGAGACGGAGCAGGCCCTGCGCACGGCCGTCGAGGCCGCGCGGGACGCCCTCGCGCGCACCGACGCCGCCCGCCCCCTCGACGCACTGCCCCTCCTCCGGGCGGCGCAGGAGCACCTGACCACGGCCGTCGACGAGGCGATGGCCGCGGTCCTCGTCGCCGAGGGCGGCACGATCCGCACGGCCGGGGCCCTCGCGGGCCTGTCCGAGAACGCCGTCGGCCCGCGTCTGGCGCGAACGAGCCTGCTCGGCGCCTACGGCTCCGAGGCCGGACGCGTCACGGCTGCGGGCGTCGAGCGTGCCCGCTACGACCTCGAGGAGGGGCGCCACCGACCGGCGCCCGACGCGTCGGCCCGACCGTTGCGCTTCCGCGCCCGTCGCAGCCCCTGACCCGCACCACCCGTCGACGACCCCGACAGACCCACCCACCCGACCGACCCGACCGACCACACCGACAGACCGGACCGCCGCCCACCACCATCGACCCGAGGAGCCCGCCATGACGAACCCGAACCTCACCCACCTCTACTTCCTGCTCGACCGCAGCGGGTCGATGCAGTCGATCAAGGACGACACCGAGGGCGGGTTCGACGCGTTCATCGCCGAGCAGCGCACCCAGCCGGGCGAGTGCCGGGTCACCCTCGCGCAGTTCGACGACCGCTACGAGGAGGTCTACCGCGACGTGCCGGTGGCCGCCGTGCCGCCGCTGCGCCTCTCGCCGCGCGGGTCCACGGCCCTTCTCGACTCGATCGGCCGCCTCGTCGTCGAGGCGGGCGAGCGCCTTGCCGCCCTCCCCGAGCGCGAACGGCCCGGCGTCGTCATCGTCGGCATCATGACCGACGGCCACGAGAACTCCTCGCACGAGCTGACCCACGCCCAGGTCAAGGCGATGATCGAGCGGCAGACCGCGGAGTACTCGTGGCAGTTCCTCTACATGGGCGCCGACCAGGACGCCATCGAGGTGGGCTCGAGCATCGGCGTCGCAGCGACCAACTCGATGACCTACGGGCGGGGCCGGGTCGCCGCCGCGATGGCCGCGACCTCGCGCAACATCGGGCTGACCCGTTCGGCGGTGGCCGCCGGCGCCTCGGCCAAGGAGGCAGGCGCGCACCTGGCCTTCGACGACGAGCAGCGCCGGGCCGCCACCGAGTGAGCCTCCTCGGCGGGTCCGCGGGGGTACGTTGAGCGCATGAGCGACGCGGGGGGCGACCGGTCCGGGCCCGGCGCCGGCGGGTGGGACGAGCAGTTCACCGTGCCGGTGCCCGCCGGCCCCGTCACGCAGGCGATCCCGAGGTTCGAGCCGACGCGCGAGCTCCCGGTGGCCCCGCCCGTGCCACCCAACCCCTACGCCGGGCAGCCGGTCTGGCCGGCCGGCTCGACGCGTCCGGCCGAGACCCGCGCCCACGACGCGGAGGTCGACCCGCTGCTCGGGCAGGTCGGCCTGGCCCTGTTCTGGGTCACGGTCGGCTGGTGGGCGTTCGTCCTCGTGCGCCTGCTCGGCTGGTTCACCCGGTACGGCCTGAGCGACACGATCCTCATCCGCACCATCGACCGCGGAGCGGAGGAGACCGTCGTGGCTGCGGTCCTCTCGGTGCTCGCGGCCCTCCTGCTGCTCCTCGGCCGCGGTCGTGACGGTCGCGACCTGCTCGGGTGGGTCTCGCTCGCCCTGGCCGTGCTCACCGTCGCCGTCGCCGTCTGGCGCGTCGTCCCCTGAACCCCCGGTCACTCTGGACGGCTGAGGCACAAGGGGTTCCGGTGATCGGTGGGTCGGAGGGCGAAGCCATCGCCGCAGCCTTCGGGCTCACCCGTGCGGGCGCTGGGGTGACGCTGTTCGGCCCTGTGGCCCGGGGTCAGCTCGGCCGGATCTGGCGGCTCGACGCCGGCGGCCGCCCGTTCGCCGTCAAGGAGTGGTACGCCGGCCGGCGTGTCGAGGACGTCGGCCGCGACGCCCCGTTCGTCGACGCCGCCCGGGCCCTCGGGGTGCGCACGCCGCAGGTGCTGCGCGCCGCCGACGGCAGCGTGGCCGCCGAGGTCGACGGCACCGTCGTCCGGGTCTTCGAGTGGGTCGACCTGAGGGCACGCACGCGGTTGCTCGACCCGGCCGCGGTCGGGCGCACGGTGGCCCTCCTGCACCGGGCCGCCCGCCCGACCCGCGAGCCCGTCGACAACTGGTTCGCCACCGG
>JAEWFB010000599.1 GCA_023389095.1 Actinomycetes bacterium | reverse complement strand
TCCGCGGCCCAGCCTAGTTGCCTAGGCTTCGGGCATGCGCGAGGAGGTGGTCAGGCGGGTCGGCAGCGGCACCGCCTGGGAGGCGTCGGTCGGGTACTCGCGCGCGGTGCGCGTCGGTGACCTCGTCCACGTGGCCGGTACGACGGCCGTGCGAAACGGCGTGGTCGTCGGCGTCGGCGACGCCTACGAGCAGACGCGCGTTGCCCTGCAGATCGTCGGCGAGGCGCTCGACGCGTGCGGTGCCACGTTCGCCGACGTCGTGCGAACTCGCCTCTACGTCACCGACATCGGGCGGTGGGAGGAGGTCGGACGCGCGCACGGCGAGGTGTTCGCCGACGTCCGGCCGGCCGCCACGATGGTGCAGGTGGCGGCCCTCATCGACCCCGAGCTGCTCGTCGAGGTCGAGGTCGAGGCGGTGCTCACTCCACCCGGACGTTGACGACGTGGATGCCGGTGGAGCCGTCGGGGGCCGGGGGTGCCTCGTACGGCGACTGCACCGCCCCCGTGTCGTCGTAGGCGCGCACCCGGATGTCGTGGCTGCCCGGCGTCGCGTCCCACTCGTAGACCCACTGGCGCCACGCGTCGATGCTGGCGTCGGCGGCGAGCCGCGCCTGGGCCCAGGGCTGCTCGTCGAACTGCACCTCGACCTTCGAGATGCCGGTGTGCTGGTGCCAGGCGACGCCCGCGACCGCGACGGTGCCGGCCTTGACGACCGCCCCGGCCTGCGGGACGTCGATGCGTGAGGCCGTCTTGATCGGGCCCATGGGCGACCAGCCGCGCGGCGTCCAGTAGCCCATGTCCTGCGCGTAGGTCGTCACCTTGAGCTCGGTGACCCACTTCGTCGCCGACACGTAGCCGTAGAGGCCGGGCACGACGACCCGGACGGGAAAGCCGTGCTCGAAGGGCAGCGGCTGGCCGTTCATCCGCACCGCGAGCAGGGCGTTGCGGTCGTCGGTGAGCGCACCGATCGGCGTGGAGACGGTGAAGCCGTCGACGCTCGTCTGGAGCACCATGTCGGCCCCGGCCTTGGGCCCGGCCATCTTGAGCAGCTCGCGCACCGGCCAGCCCGTCCACAGGGCGTTGCCGACGAGGTCGCCTCCGACCTCGTTCGAGACGCACGTCAACGTGATGAGCGCCTCCTGCATCGGCTTGGACTGCAAGGTCTTCCAGTCGATCTCGACCTTACGCTCCACCATGCCGGTGACCTTGAGCGTCCAGTCGTCGGTGCTGACACGCGGCACGACGATTGCGGTGTCGATCCGGTAGAAGTCGTCGTTCGGGACGATGAACGGCGTCAGGCCGGGGATCTTGAGGTCGGCCCCCGGCGGCACGGGGACCGAGGCCGCGCCGGCCGGAGCCGAGGCGACGGCCTCGCGCGAGGCGGTGGCCGCCGACGAGCTCCCGCCGAGGACCCCGCCGACCCAGGCCGTCGCGGCGCCGACGGCACCTCCGAGCACCCAGCGGCGCGACGGCCCGGCGGAGGCGGCCCGTGCCGCGGTGCGGGCCACCACCGACGAGCGCAGGAACCACAGCCCGACGAGCGTGCCGAGCACCGTCGGCACGGCATCGAGGGGGCTCGCACCCGGGCGCGACAGGACCGCCGCGACGCCGACGGCCCCGAGCACCGCGAAGGCGACCAGCGCCGCGGTGAGGTGGCGGTGGGCCAGCACGCCGAGCGCGGCGCACGCGAGCGCGAGCACGACGACGACTCCGACGAGGAGGGCGCGCTTGTCGTTCGTGCCGAAGGTCGAGACCGCGAAGTCCTTGAGCCACGGCGGGGTCCGGTCGATGAAGGCCCCACCCACCGCGGCGACCGGGCCCGGCTGGCCGGTGCTGGTGCCGACCCCGGTGAGCAGGGCCGCGAGCAGCGTGCCGATGCCGACGGTGAGCAGCCCGGCCACCACCCCGTCCACGGCGCCGACCCACGCGGGCACGCGCGTCGTCGGGCTGTCGGGGACGGTGGGGGCCGGGCTCGTCGTCGTCATGGCCTCAGGAGCTCCTTCAGGTGCGGCACGAGCGCCCGGAACGCGAGCGCGCGGTGCGACACGCCGTTCTTCTCGTCGGCGTCGTACTCCGCCAGTGTGCGTTCGGAGCCGGCCTGCTGTCCGGATGGGACGAAGATCGGGTCGTAACCGAAACCGTTCGTGCCGCGGGCCTCGCGGGCCACGGCGCCCGGGAAGTGCCCGAGCTCGGCGGTCGAGCGCCCGTCGGGCAGCACGAGGGCCGCGGCACAGACGAAGGCACCGCTGCGGTGCTCGTCGCGGACGTCACCGAGCTGGGCCAGCAGCAGCTCGAGGTTCGCGGCGTCTCCCCTGCCCCCGGACCAGCGGGCGCTGAAGATGCCCGGTGAGCCGCCGAGCACGTCGACGGCCAGGCCGGAGTCGTCGGCGAGCGCCGGCAGGCCGGTGACGCTCGCCGCCGAGGCGGCCTTGAGGATCGCGTTCTGCTCGAAGGTGACCCCGTCCTCGACGACGTCGGGGGCCTCGGGAAAGGCGTCGAGGCCGACGATGTCGAGGTCGAGCTCGGCGCAGACGTCGGCGAGGATCTCCCGCAGCTCCTCGACCTTGTGGGCGTTGCGGGTGGCGAGGACGACCCGGGTCACCGGGCCACCTCCCCGGCGAGCGCCGCGCGCTGGCGCTCGGTGAGGTCGGCGCACCCCTTGGCCGCGAGCTCGAGCAGGCCGTCGAGGAGGGCGCGGTCGAAGGGCTCGCCCTCCGCGGTGCCCTGGACCTCGACGTAGCGGCCGTCGCCGGTCATGACGACGTTCATGTCCGTCTCGGCCGTCGAGTCCTCCGGGTAGTCGAGGTCGAGGACCGGCTGACCGCCGACGATGCCGACCGAGACGGCCGCCACCGACCCCGTGAGCGGCTGCGCGGCCTTGCCGATGAGGCCCCTGGCGCGGGCGTCCTCGATGGCGTCGGTGAGGGCGACGAAGGCTCCGGTGATGGCGGCCGTGCGGGTGCCACCGTCGGCCTGGAGCACGTCGCAGTCGAGGACGATGGTGTTCTCGCCGAGGGCCTTGGTGTCGATGACCGCGCGCAGGCTGCGGCCGATGAGGCGGCTGATCTCGTGGGTGCGTCCACCGATGCGCCCCTTGACGCTCTCGCGGTCCGAGCGGGTGTTCGTGGCCCGCGGCAGCATCGCGTACTCGGCCGTCACCCAGCCCGTGCCCTGGCCCTTGAGCCAGCGCGGCACGCCCTCGGTGAAGGACGCGGCGCAGAGGACGCGGGTGCGCCCGAACTCGACGAGGACGCTGCCCTCCGCGTGGTCGAGCCAGTTGCGGGTGATCCGCACCTCGCGGGTCTGGTCGGGGGCACGGCCGTCATGTCGGTCAGTCAAGCTCCCGAGGCTAGCCATGCCTCCACGCTAGGTCCGAACCGTCCCCCGGCTGCGCACCCTGCCGGCCCCGTTCGCAGACCGTAAGACACGGCTGCGGTCAGCCCCTGCCGGCCGCCTCGAGCGCCGCGAGCTCGTCGGCGCTGAGGGCGAGGTCTGCGGCGCGGACCGAGTCGGTGATGCTCTCGGGCCGCGAGGCGCCGGGGATCGGCACGACGACCGGCGACAGGGCCAGCTCCCACGCGAGGGCCACCTGCTGGGGGCTGACGCCGTGGGCGTCGGCCACCTGCTGGAACGCGTCGTGCTCGCTCCCGAGGTCACCGGCCCTGCGGATGCCCCCGAGCGGGCTCCACGGCAGGAACGCGAGGCCGAGCTCGTCGCACAGCTCGAGCTCGGGGCGGCTGCTGCCGAACGCCGGGGAGAACTGGTTCTGCACCGACACCAGCCGGCCGCCGAGCACCTGCTGCGCCTCACGGATCTGGTCCGGGTTCGCGTTCGAGATGCCGGCCATGGCGATGACACCCTCGTCGAGCAGGTCGGCGAGCGCGCCGACCGACTCCGCGTACGGCACGGCGGGGTCGGGGCGGTGGAACTGGTAGAGCCCGACGGCGTCGCCGCCGAGCCGCTGGAGCGAGGCCTTGGCGGCCTCCTTGAGGTGCTCGGGACGCCCGTCGAGCGTCCAGCTGCCGTCGCCCGGACGCAGGTGGCCGCCCTTGGTCGCGACGAGCACCCTGGACGCGTCGCCGGACCACGAGGCGAGCGCCGATGCGATGAGCGACTCGTTGTGGCCGACCTCGCCCGCGTCGCGGTGGTAGGCGTCGGCGGTGTCGACGAACGTCACGCCGGCATCGAGGGCGGCGTGGACGGTGCGGATCGAGCGGTCCTCGTCGGGCCGGCCCTCGATGGACATCGGCATGCCGCCGAGCCCGATCGCGCTGACGGTGCGGTCTCCGATGGTGCGCTGCTGCAACGTGGCTCCCGGTGTGGTGGGTGGGCACGGACGTTCCTCTCCTACCCACGGCGTCCTCGCCCGGCACGGTGGTGCCGACACGTGGACGCGACGAGCGCCCGGCGCGAGGCTCAGAGCGAGTACGTGGCGTCGGGTACCGCGAGCTCGACCTCGCCGGGCCACACCTCGGCGGCCTGCGCCCGGCACACCTCCGGGTCGTTCCACGCCGGGATGTGGGTCAGCATGAGCCGCCGGACGCCGCCCGCGCCCACCGCGGCCTCGGCCGCGCGACGGCCGGACAGGTGGATGCCCGGGACGGTGTCGCGGCCGTCGACGAACGCCGCGTCGGCGAGGACGAGGTCGGCCCCGGCCATGAGGTGGCTCAGCTGCGGGCACGCGTCGGTGTCGCCGGTGTAGGCGAGCGTGCGGCCGCCGGCCTCGACGCGGAACCCGAACGCCTCGACCGGGTGCTCGACCCGCACCGGCGTGATGGTGAAGGGACCGACGGTGAAGCACTCGCGGTCGCGCAGGTCGTGGAAGTCGAAGGCCGCGAGCAGCGCGTCGGACTCACCGCTGCCGTAGGCGCGCGCGAGGTGGACGCCCGTACCCGGCGGACCCCAGGCCGGCAGCGGGCCGCGGCCGGTGCCGCCGGGGACGTAGCGCGCCATGACGTAGAGCCCGCACATGTCGATGCAGTGGTCGACGTGCAGGTGCGAGATGACGACGGCATCGACCTGGTGCGGCACGACGTGGCGCTGGAGGGCGCCGAGCGCCCCGTTGCCGAGGTCGAGCACGACGCTCCACGTGCGCCCCTCGTGCTCGGCCCGCACGAGGTAGGACGACGCCGGGGACTCGGGTCCGGCGAAGGACCCCGAGCATCCGACGATCGTCACGTCCACGGCCCCGAGCCTAGGCGCCGGGACCGACGCGGTCGCGCCCACGCCCGTCCGGTGTGTCGGACGCCACGCATCGGGTGGGCGTCGGGTCGGCGTCGGGTCGGCGTCGGGTCAGGGTTCGGCGCCCTCGCCCATGAGGGCCTGGGTCAACGTCTCCTGCAGCCAGGTGAGGAAGTCGTACCAGGCCATGGCGTACCCGAGCGGGTCGTCGTCGTCCATCGTCTCGAGCGCGCCGTACAGCTCCTCGGCGTCCTGCTCGGTGCGCATCCCCATCCGCTCGCCGAGGAGCAGGCGCACGTCGGTGAGGGCGACGAGGAAGGGCGGCGCCTCGTCGGGGGCCAGCTCGACCCGGTCGTCCTCGGCGGCCTCGATGCGGCTCAGCGCGACGTCGAGGTTGCCGCTCTTGCGCTGGCGCAGCCCCTCCTCGGTCAGGCGCCGGAACTCTGCGGCGACGGTGTCGTCGCCCCGGTGCGCCGTGGGCAGCAGCCGGTCGAGCGCCGGGTCGCGCCCCTCGTCCTCGTCCGCGGGGACCGCGTCGCCGGCGTCGCCGGACGCGTCGGTGGCACCGAGTGACAGTCCCATCGAGGCGACGAGGTCGTCGAAGG
>JAEWFB010000552.1 GCA_023389095.1 Actinomycetes bacterium | reverse complement strand
GATTCGCTCACGAGGGGAAGGAGGCGCCCTTCGACGATACGCACGGACGATGCCCCGTCGCGCCCGTCCGGGCCCTTCAGCGCCGCATTCCCAGTGACTTCACCGCTGCCGTTCGTCCCGCACCCAGTGGCCAGCCGCCCTGACCCATCGCTTCACTCGGCCCGCCCGGCCGGCGGCTCGGCCTCCACGCCGAGCCGCCGACCGACGACGACCGGTCGCCGCCTCGCTCGCAGGCGATGCCGTCCCCGTCCCGGTCGAGCGTGCGCGAGTACCGGGCTGGCCGGCATGGATCGGAGCAGCACCGGCCGCGCGGACGGCGGAGCAGTTGGCGTAGTAGACGCTCGCAGCGGCCTTGGCCCGCTTCTACGCCACCGGGAGTGCGCTGCGCGCCGACGTCGTCGACGCGAGGATCTGGCTCGGCTTCCACTTCCGGTTCGCCGACCTCGCCAGCCGCAACCTGGGGCTCAACCTGTCCGACTGGACCGTCGACCACTACTTCCAGCCGACCCACGACTGACACGACCCGAGCCCGTCCTTCAACGTCGCACCCGTCGGCCGTCAGTGGCTCTCCTCGCGGCCGGCGGGGGCGTCGACCGTCAGCACGATGAGCGGGCTGTGCCGCATCATCTCCGGCACGTCGGTGCGACGCCACCGCCGGGCCGCCGCCTCGATCAGCGGTCGTCGTTCGTCGGGATCGGTGACGATGCGGGCAGTCGCGGGCACGTCGGCGACGACCGACTGCTTCAGGTGCACCACGACGTGAGGGTCGGCCTGGATGTTGTAGATCCAGTCACGCGTCCGGTCGGCCCTCGGCATCCCGGAGATGAACAGGCGGCCCTGGTCGTGGTGCAGGAAGATCTCGATCCGCCGGGGTCGACCGGACCGGCGACCGGTCGTCGTCAGGTCGACGATCTGGCTGTGGCTCAACGCAGCCCGCGTCGCCTCACTCAGGGTGCTGTCCGGGTCCACGACGCGATCCTCTCCCACCGGGCCTGCCCGCCTCAGAGCCCGGCCATGAGCTCGTCCGCCAGCGCGGCAGGGCGGGTGAGGAACGGGGAGTGCCCACCCTGCAGGTCGATCGGCTCGACCCCCAGACGCTCCCGGGCGATCCTCCGCGACCAGCCTGGGTCGACGACGCGGTCCTCGGCGCAGACGACCGACATCGTCTCGACGCCGGGCCACGCGTCGAAGTCGGCGACCTCTCGCCACATCGAGCGCTGGAACCTCAGCCGGGCGATGGACGCGTCGGCGACCTTGGGCGGACAGTCGTGGTAGAGCACGCGGCGAGCACCTGCGTCGCTGAACCGGAAGCGCCCCTCGGCGTCGAACTCGAGGTCCGAGTCCTCCAGCGGCAGATCACGATCGGCGTCCTCGGCGGCCAGCGACTCGAGACTCCGGCCGGGTGCGCCCACCACCCCGGCGAGCATGACGATCCGTCGCGTCGGAACCCGGTGAGCGACCAGCGGCACGACGAGCGCGCCGAGCGAGTGACCCACGACCACGACCTCGTCGACGGCGTCCGGCAGTGCTGCGACGGCGACCCCGGCGTACTCGCGCAGGCCGGCGTCGAGGCGGTTGCAGGGGAGGTCGGGCGCGGTCGTCCGGTGCCCTGCGGCGTGGAGGATCGGTGCCACGGAGTCCCAGCACCACCCGCCGTGGCAGGCGCCATGGAGCAGCAGGAAGTGCGCCATGAGCCGACGATACCGCCGGGCCCTGCGGTCCATCGTGGCCTCGGCCCCCCGCACCGCGGCGAGTGATTCACCCCGTCGGGATGACGCGACGCGTGAGGCCGGGCGAGACGGTGAGAGCGTGCCCAGCCAACCCACCGCCCGCACCGGGACCGGTCACGCCGCGACGCTGAGCGGCCGCTGGACCGTGATCGACGGCGTCAAAGTGTTCTACCGGGAGTCCGTCGGCCCGCGCCGGGCGGGGACGCCCATGGTCCACCTGCACGGCTTCGGGCTCTCGGGCCGTTACCTGCTGCCCACGGCGCAGCGGCTCGCCGGTGAGTTCCACACGCTCGTGCCCGACCTGCCCGGCTTCGGCCGGAGTGGCCGGCCGCGCGAGTCCCCGGGCGTGCCCGAGCTCGCGGACGCCGCGGCCGCCTTCCTCGACGACCGGTCCCTCGACAGGGTGAGCCTCGTCGGCAACTCCATGGGGTGCGCCGTGATCTGCGAGTTCGCGCACCGCTACCCGGAGCGTCTCGAGCGTGCCGTTCTCGTCGCGCCGGCCGGGGGGCTGCACAACCAGCCGCTGCACCGGGCCGTCCGGCAGCTGGCCCGCGACGGCGTCCGGGAACCCGTGCGGCTGATGCCGGTGGCCGTGCCCGACTACCTGCGCTACGGGGTGCCCAGCACGGTGCGGATGTTCCAGGCCCTGACGCGCTACCCGGCGCTCGACCGGCTGCTGGCGCTGCGCGTCCCGACGCTCGTCGTGGTCGGCAGCGCCGACCCCCTGATGCCGGACCCGCGACGGATCCAGCAGATCGCCGCGCAGATCGACAACGAGGTGCTGCTCGTCGTCATCCACGGTGCTGCCCACGCGATCAACTTCAGCCACCCCGGCGAGCTGGCGAGCGTCATCCGCCAGTTCATGGCCGACGTGCCGATCCGGGACGACCCCGACGAGCCGGGGCTCGCTCAGGTCCACGAGATCCACCGCGGGGTCAGGCTGCCGCCCCTGGCGGCGGAGGACGGCTCGCAGTAGCGCCGTGGCGCAGGGCTGGGGCGCGACCTACTCGCGGGCGAGGCTGGCGGCCACGGCGAGCTCGTCGACGAGGTCGTTCATCTCGTGGCCGGAGTGGCCCTTGACCCACTGGAAGGCGACGTCGCCGCGCTCCTCGACCGCGAGGACGAGCGGCTCCCAGAGGTCACGGTTGGCCACCGGCTTCTTGGCCGACGTGGTCCAGCCGCGCTGGAGCCAGCCCTCCCACCACCGGTCACGGAAGCAGTTCACGACGTAGGTGGAGTCGCTCACGACGACCAGGGGTCCGGGGATCGCGCTGACGGCCTCCAGCGCTGCGCGGATCTCCATCCGCTGGTTCGTGCTCGGTCGCTCGGAGCCCGACGCGAAGCGGTCACGGTCGATCGCCCAGGCCCACCCGCCGGGGCCGGGGTTCCCCGAGCACGCGCCGTCGGTGTAGACGAACGTCGCGCCCTCGGGAGCGACCATCGGCGCCTTGGGGGCGCGGGCCTTGCTCGCGGTCCTGCTCCGCGGCGCCTGCGACCGCGCCGCCGGCGGCTGCCCCGAGCCGGGGAGGGCGAGCTCGGCGGGACAGCTCGCGTGCACCCAGCTGGTGGCGTTGCCGCCCGCGCCGACGATCTCGTCCCCTGCGCGGATCGGGGCCTGGCACTGCGAACAGCGTCCCGGGAACTTGGCCAGCACGGCTCTCCTCGTGGCTCGGTCGACATCGCAGCCGCGCGGGGCTGCCGAAGCGGTCCGCCCACCCGGCCCGCGGCACCCGAGCGTAGTGACGCCTGCTGACGGCCCGAGTGGAGGGTCCGTCTGGGTCAGGGGATGAGGTGAGAACCGCGAGCGTCGACGGCAGTCGGTGGGGTACCCCCGCCCGACGTGGCTAGCGCCACGGAGAAGACGACGGCCACCGCCATCGCGACCACCAGGCCGAGGAGGTCCGCGACGATGCGTGCCCTCGATCGCTGCTGGTGGTTCACGGTGCCCCCTGACCCGGGCCACCGCGCGGCGGCGGTCCCGAGAAACCTCGACGTCAGCGAGCCGTGCGTCGACCCGTGACCCGCACGATCACACATTCCGGAGCCCGACGGGGCCTTCGACGCGGCCCGGTGCAGGTTCCTGCAGACATCGGCACCGAGAGGTATCAGCCGGCCGTCGGGGAGCACTGAGTTGGCCTGGGGCAGCGCCATGGTGAGTGCGGGAGCCCGGGACGCAGCACGATGCACGTCGAGCGCTGCTGGTCGAGGAGGAGGGGTCGCGATCTGCGGCACCGGGGGAACTGGCAGGCTGGTGCGCCATGAAGGCTGTCGACGCGGAGACGCTGCGCCTGTTCCTGCACGTGCTGGCTGCCACGGTGTGGGTCGGGGGCCAGGTCACTCTCGCTGCCCTGGTCCCGGCGCTTCGGGCGGCCGGGACCGACGTGCCCAAGGCCGCAGCGAACGCCTACAACCGGATCGCCTGGCCCGCGTTCGGGGTCCTCGTGCTCACCGGCATCTGGAACGTGGTGGCCGAGGGCGACAAGGGGCCCGCCTACCAGCGCACCCTGATGGTCAAGGTGACGCTGGTCGTCGCCTCGGGCGTCACCGCCTTCCTGCACGCTCGCGTGACCTCGCGCCGGGCGATGGCGATCTTCGGCGCGCTGACCGGACTCACGGCCCTGGCCACGCTCTTCGTCGGGATCATGCTCGCCCAGTGACTGGTTGACGCCGATCCGCGGCCGTCGTCACGACGGCAGGCGTAGCGTCCGAGGATGCGCAGCTTTCCGGTGACCGACGAGATCCGCTCCTACGCCGTCGCCCACGGAACCTGGCGCCCCGACGCCGTGGTGCACGACCTCCAGGCCGAGACCGCCCGGCTCGGGGACCCGGCCGGCATGCAGATCGGTGAGGACCAGGGCCAGCTGCTCACGATGCTCGCTCGGCTGATCGGAGCGCGGAAGGCCGTCGAGGTCGGGACCTTCACGGGCTACTCGAGCCTGTGCATCGCCCGCGGGCTGGCCGAGGGAGGGTCCCTGCTGTGCTGCGACATCAGTGAGGAGTGGACCGCGATCGGCCGGCGCGCCTGGGCCGCAGCCGGTCTGGCCGACCGGATCGAGCTGCGGATCGCACCCGCGCTCGACACCCTGCGGGCCCTGCCCGCGACGGCGGACATCGACTTCGTCTTCATCGACGCGGACAAGCCCGGGTACGCCGACTACTGGGAGGAGCTGGTGCCGCGGGTTCGCCCCGGAGGGCTGCTTCTGGCCAACAACGTGCTGTGGAGCGGCCGGATCGTCGAGGCCGACGGCACCGACGACAGCACGACCGCGTTGCGCGCCTTCAACGACCTCGTCGTCGCCGACGACCGGGTCGAGGCCCTGGTCCTGACCGCCTTCGACGGCCTGACCATCGCTCGGCGTCGGTGACGGCCGCACGGGGACGTTGATCCGACCGCGGGGGCGGCGCCATCCTGATAGGACGAGCGAGGGGTGCCGGTCGAGGAGGCGGGTGTCGTGTCGGACGAGCGACCAGACCACCGGGACGACGGCGCGCCGGCCACGACCCAGCCGGTCCCGACCCAGCCCGCCCCGAGCCCGCCGGCCCCGGCCCAGCACACCCCGAGCACCACCGAGACGGAGAGCGGCGCCGGGCCGAGCCGCGTCGCTGCGTGGAGAAGGATGCCGTCCTCGCGGGCGCTGACCATCGCGGGCGCGCTCGTGGCGGCCGGCATCGTGGGGGGCCTCGTCGGCGCCCTCCTCGCGGGCCGCGTCGCCAACGGGAACGAAAGGGCCTGTCGCAGTGCGGCGCTCGCGGACGCCACGCTCCCGTCCGTGGTCACGGTGCTCACGACCGCGCCGGGCGGCGCGGGGAACGGCACCGGCGAGCTCATCGAGGACGGGGGCTACATCCTGACGAACTTCCACGTCGTCGAGTCGGTCACGTCCGCAGGCCGCCTCCGGGTCGAGTACTCCGACGGCACCCTCACCGACGCCAGGATCGTCGGCACCGACCCCTCGACCGACCTGGCCGTGGTCCAGGCCTCCGACTCCGGTGAGTCCCGTCCGCTCATCCCGATCGGGTCCTCGGACGCGTTGCGGGTCGGCCAGCCCGTGGTCGCCCTCGGTGCGCCCCTCGGACTGCAGAGCACGGTGACGGCGGGCATCGTCAGCGCGCTCGGGCGCTACCTGTCCCTTCCCCTTGGCGGCGGGACCGCGCACCTCGTCGACGCGATCCAGACCGACGCGTCGATCAACCCCGGCAACAGCGGCGGGCCGCTCGTCGACTGCGGCGGCCGCCTCGTCGGTATCAACACCGCCATCTCGACGGTGCCCAACGCGCAGGGCGTCGGCGGGGGCGGCAGCGTTGGCGTCGGCTTCGCCATCCCCGTCGACCTCGCCAAGCCGCTCGCGGACCAGCTCATCGCGCAGGGGCACGTGTCCCACCCGGACCTCGGCCTCACCGCGCAGGGCATCGTCCAGGGAGACCGCAGCTCCGTGCCGACGGGGCTGCTCGTCAGGACCGTGGCACCCGGAGGGGCGGCGCAGCGCGCCGGCCTCGAGGCCGGCGACGTCATCCTCCAGATCGAGGGCCAGCCCGCGCGATCCCTGGAGCAGCTCACCGTCAGCACGCTGCGGCTCAGCCCCGGCCAGTCCGTCCAGGTCAGGCTGTGGCGCAACGGCCAGGAGACCACGTCCGAGATCACCGCCCCTTGAGGTCGTGCGGCCGGCGGTGGCCCGGCCGAAGCCCTTCCGACGCAACGCCCCCGACGCAACGCCCCCGACGCAACGCACCGCATGGGAGATGAAGAGATGAGTCCACGTCACCGCTCCACCGGCCGGCGAGCGCCCCTGGCTCTGGCGCTCGCCCTCGCGGGCGCCGCGTTCCTCGCCGCCGCCTGCCAGAGCCAGCCGGACAGCACGCAGGCACGCATCGACAACCCGGCGCGGGGGAACAGCGTCAACGCCCAGGTCGGCGACATCCGTCTGCTCGCGACCCGCATCGACACCGCCGCGGAGCGAAAGGTGCTCGCCGGCGGCAACACGGGCCTGTTCACCACCCTGGCCAACGACGGCACACAGGCTGACCGCCTCGTGGCGGTCTCTACGAGCTACGCGACGCGCACGATCCTGCGGGACGGCACGAACGGCGCCGAGCGCCCGGTGGACGTGCCGGTGCCGGCCCACGGCGTCGTGTCGCTCCAGTACCCCGGGCACACGCATCTCGAGCTCGTCGACCTCAAGGTGGACGTCCGTGCCGGGCGGCTGCTGCCCGTGCAGTTCCGCTTCGCCAAGGCGGGCACCGCCACCGTCAACGTCTTCGTCGACGGCTTCGGGCTGCCGACCGTCTCGCCGGTCACCTCATCCACCACCTAGCGACGGCCGCACCCTGACGAGAACAGGCCGGCGCCCGCCTACCGCCCGCCGAGCACGCGATCGACGCCGCGACGCACCTCGTCCTCGAGGGCCCGGTCCACCGATACCCCGAGCTCCCTCTCCCAGGTGTCGCGGCGGGCGACGAACGCCTCGATCGCAGCCCTGATGCTCCCCGGCACCTCCTCGATGCCCATCGGCCTCAAGAGGTGGTCGTACACCTGGGCCAGGTGCTCCGAGACGAGGTCCGTGCGTCCGATCGCGGCCTTGGTCGTGATCCACCAGATCCAGTCCCAGAAGTGCGTGTTGATCGACGCCAGCGTCTCCGGAGTGGGTGCGCGGGCCGGGACGGGCTCCTGCGACTGGTCGAGGAACAGGTACTCGATCTTCGTCGGACCACGCAGCAGCACCTGGTGGACCGGGAAGCGGCCCATCGGCTCCCACTGCTGGCCCAGCGGCTCGAGGGGTTGCACCAGTGCCGGAAGGTCCTGAGCGAGCGAGGCGAAGTCGGAGGTCTCGACGGCGAAGTCCCAGTCGGACAGCTCGGCATGGGTCCCGCGGGACCGCGAGCCGGCGAACTCGATGCTCGTCACCGCCGGGTGGTTGCGCAGCACAGCGGTGGCGGCCGTGACCCAGTCGTTCACCGGCCCATCGTGGCAAACCGGTTCGGGTCTGCACAGCGGCTCACCCGGCGAGGGGCGCAACGACGCTTCGGCGCACCGGAGCGGGGCACCGCGGTCTCAGGGGCCCGAGACGGCGTGGACTCAGGCTCCGCCGACCATGACCAGCTCGTTGCCTTCCGGATCGGCGACCCGTCGGCGGCCCTCCGACTCGTCGACGAGCCGGCCACCGGCCGCGACCATCGTGGCCAGACGCGTCGGCACGAGATCGGCCGGCACGGCGAGCTCGACGTGGATGCGGTTGCGCTGCCGCCGCCGCTCGGTGTCCGACGCGTCGAGCTGCTGGAACACCAGCACCGGGTCCAGCCGACGCGGGTCGTAGATGTCGCTGACCCCGGCTCGCCGGTCCGGGGTGTAGCCGAGTGCGGCGACCCAGAACGCGCGCACCGCGTCGACGTCGGCGGCGTCGAAGAACAGCTGGACGAAGCGCGGCAGCCCCGGATCAACGGTGGCCCCGAGCTGGCGCGCGGCGGTCTGGACCTTGCCGGCGAGGTCGGTGAAGTCGACCTCGAGACCGTGGGCGTCGCGGTCCCACTGGTCCTTGCCGCTGTCGATGACCACGAGCCCCGGACGCAGGTCGACGAGCAGTGGGAAACCCGTGTCGTCGGACAGTGCCGCGACCGCGACGGCCAGGTCACGCTGCTGCGTCGCGGAGGTGGCGCGGTAGCACGCCATCGCGCTGAACACCGCCTGCCAGTCGGCCGTCCCGGTCCCGTCGCCGAGGCCCTCGCCCGGCACGAGGTCCACCTCGTTGCCGTCGGGGTCGAGGTGGCAGAGGCCCCACGGGCCCGACGCCTCCCCGAGGCCCGCCTGCTCGACTGCCGCCGCCGGTCGCACCACGTCGAGGTGGACGCGGTTTCGCAGGGGCCGTGGTTCGGCGGACGGCCGGATCCGGATCGCGGGGTCGCGCCGCATCGGGTCCGCCAGGCCGCCGCCGACGTCAGGGGTGTAGTCGAGCGCGCGCTGCCAGAACCGTCCCACGGCAGGCGGGTCGCCGGACTCGAGCACGATGCTCAGCTGCTGCAGCACGTCAGGGCGCGCCGTCAGGCCGAGGTCGTGGGCGACCGCCGACACGGCGGTGGCGTGCGCGTCCGCGTCGACGTACGCGTCGAGGCGCACCCGTAGGCCCGACGAGCGAAGGTCGACTGCGCTCCGGGGCGACAGCTCCACGACGCGCCCGGCGAGCACGGCCCCCTCGGTCAGCGAGCGCGCGTCGAACCACGCCGTCGTGACCCCGTCGATCCTTCGCCAGTCCGTTCCGAGCCCTGTCATACCGGGCACCGTAGGGCCCATTCCGGACGATCAGAGGCCGGATGGTGATCATCGCGCGGCCGGGGCGCATCGTGATGCGGCCTCGAGCTCAGTCCGCGCGCCGGGCGGTGAGGTAGAGCGGCAGGAACACGACGACGACGACCAGGCACAACGCGGCCCACACCTCGGGCCGGTCGACGGTGAGGCCCTGGACCGTCATGACGACGGGTCGGCCCCGCTCTGTGCGGGACCGCGCATCGGTCAGCACCCAGATGCTGACCAGCGCGACGACGAGCACCAGCACGAGGGCGCCCGCACCAGGATGGTTCACCCGTCCAGTATCAGCGCCACCGCACCGGCACGCGAGGCATCGGCGGTGGCGACCCCGGGGGCGGGTTCAACGGTTCAACCCCGCGGGTCGGTCGCAGCGTGGACGGCGCCCAGGATGTCCGACAGGGCGGTCGGGTGGGCCAGCTCGAGGTCTGCGAGCTCGCTGGGCCGGAACCAGCGAAGGTCGTCGTGCTCGTCGGGCTCGGTGTTGACCGGTTCGCCGTCCCAGCCCGTGACGAGGAACGCGTGGACGTCGAGAGTGGGATCGCTGACCGTCAGCGGAAAGGGCGCCGGGTCGTGGACGCGGACACCGAGCTCCTCGAGGCACTCCCGGACGACCGCCTGGTGGGGCGTCTCCCCCGACTCGACATGGCCGCCGACGAGGTCCCAGCAGTCGGGATACCACCGGCGCGCCGGATGGCGATGCACGAGGAGAACGCGGCCGTCGCGCACCAGCGCGGCGACGGAGATCGGGGTGCGCTCGGCCATGGCGGCACCCTAGGCCCGATCTCCCACGGTCCCCGGACGCGGCGTCCTGCGAC
>JAEWFB010000545.1 GCA_023389095.1 Actinomycetes bacterium | reverse complement strand
CGGGACCCTCGTCCCAGTGCAGCCCGAGCCACGCGAGGGTGTCGTAGAGCTGGGCCTCGGAGTCCTCGCGGAAGCGGGCGCGGTCGGTGTCCTCGACGCGGAGCACGAACTGGCCGCCCTGCTGGCGCGTGAAGGCGAGGTTGAACAGCGACATGTACGCGGTGCCCACGTGCGGGTCGCCCGTCGGCGAGGGGGCGACGCGCGTGCGGACCTGCCCCGAGCCGTCGGAGGTGGACACCCGCTGCGACGCCTCCGCGGAGGGACGCACCTCCACCGAGCCGCTCGAGCTGCTCGCCACCTGCGAGGCGGCGTCAGTGGTGGAGGCAGTGGTGGAGGCGGGGGTCGGCGCGTCGGGGGTGCTGGTCGTGTCGCTCATGGTGGGGCCAGCCTAGTGGGCGGCGCGACGCGTCCCGACGCGCCCGCCCACGCCCTCGGACGCGTCCGTCAGCGGCGGACGAAGGTGTTCGTCAGCGAACCGATGCCCTCGATCTCGACCGTGGTCTGCTGGCCCGCCTCGACGAGGCCGACGCCGGCCGGCGTACCGGTGAGGATGACGTCGCCGGGCAGCAGGGTGAAGGCGGCCGAGGCGAACTCGATGATCGAGGCGATGCCGTGGATCATGTCGGCCGTCGAGCCGTCCTGCCTCACCTCGCCGTCGAGCGTCGTGACGATCGCCAGGTCGGCCGGGTCGAGCTCGGTCTCGACCCACGGCCCGAGCGGGCAGCTGGTGTCGAAGCCCTTGGCGCGCGCCCACTGACCGTCGGTGCGCTGCCAGTCGCGGGCCGTGACGTCGTTGGCGATGGTGTAGCCGTAGATGCACTCGGCGGCGTCCTCGGCCTTGACGCCCTTGGTGATCGTCTTGATGACGACGGCGAGCTCGCCCTCGTAGGACACCTCGCTGCTGCCGGCCGGCAGGACGACGGGGTCGAACGGGCCGACGACGGAGGTGTTCGGCTTGAAGAACATCATCGGCTCGGCCGGTGCCTCGCCACCCATCTCCTTGGCGTGGTCGGCGTAGTTCTTGCCGATGGCCACGACCTTGGAGCGCGGGATGACCGGCGCGAGCAGGCGCACGTCCTCGAGCATGACGGGGTCACCGCCGCTGGGCTGGAGCCCGATGTAGAGCGGGTCGCCCGCGAGCGGGGTGATGACCTCCTGCCCGGGGTCGCCCTGGACGATGCCGTATGCCGGGTCCTCGCCGGTCGTGTACCTCGCGATGCGCACGGGCACCACCCTAGCCACCCCGCAGGTGCCGCTCCGGGAGTGCCTCGGGTGGTGGCTCAGAGGGTGCGCCGCAGCCGCAGGGCCAGCGGGCGGCCGTCGGGGTCGTAGACGAACCGGTACAGCGGGTCGGCCCAGAGCCGGGTGAGGCGGGTCTGGTCCGGGTTCTCCAGCGGCCGCAGGCGGCCCGGGGGCCGGGCCCCGGAGGTCGGGGCGCGGTGCCAGGCCGCGAGCGCCCTCGCGCTGTCGGCGTAGGCCCCGAAGTGCTCCTCGAGCGCCGGCGCACGGTCGGCATCGAGGTGCTCACGCGCGAGCTGCTGGCGCAGGTCGCGCGCGAACGACCCGTGCGCCACGGCGGCCGACAGCTCGGAGTCGTGCGTCCACGAGCGTCGGTTGAAGTTGTCCGAGCCCACCGTGGCCCACTCGTCGTCGACGATGCAGACCTTCGCGTGGACGTACACCGGCGTCCCCTCCGGGTTCTCGACGCCGTAGGCGGCGATGCGACCGGGCGCCACGGCGTGCAGCTGCCGGAGCAGGCGGGCCCGGCTCACGAGGTTCGGGGCGTGGCTGAGGGCGCCGTCCTGGTCGGGCTCGTGGGGCAGCACGGCGACGACGCGCAGGTCGGGGGCCCGGCGCAGGGCCTCCTCGAGCACCGCGCACACCTGCGGCGACCACAGGTACTGGTCCTCGAGATAGATGAGGTGTCGCGCCCTCGCGAACGCCTTGGCGTAGGCGTGCGCGACGCTCCGCTCGCCGCGCGGCGCGAACGGGTAGCCGCCGAGGCGGTGGCCGTAGGTGCGCAGCAGCTGCACGGGGTGCGGGCCGGTGGGCGCCGGGTCGGGCAGCTGGGCCGGGAGCGGGCGTCGCCGCGGCCGGTCCCCGCGCAGCGTGTCGACGGCCCACCGCACGGGCGAGCGGCTCAGCGCCTGCGGGTCCTCCCACCGCTCCCGGAACACGGTCTCCACGTCCCCGACCACCGGACCGGTGAGCGCCACCTGGAGGTCGTGCCACGGCGGGCGCGCCCCGTAGACCTTCGCCATGGTCTGCGGCTGGGGGTCTCCCGCGTGGGAGGCGTCGTCGCGGCGGCTGTGGCACAGGTCGATGCCGCCGAGGAAGGCGATGTCGCGCTCGGGCCGGCCGGGATGGCGCAGGACGACGAACTTCTGGTGGTGCGACCCGCCGAGACGCACCCGCATGTCGAGGTAGCACTCCCCTCCGGCCGCGTCGATCTCCTCGCCGAGGTGGCGGTTCTCCTCCGCCGAGAACGCAAGCCGGTCCCAGTGCGAGCGCCAGACCAGCCCCCTGACGTCGACGCCCCGCCGAGCGGCGTCGGCCAGCAGGGTGCCCACCTCGCTGCCCGGCTCGCCGGTCAGTCGCTCGTCGGGGTCTCCGCGCCAGTCGACGAAGAGCAGCAGGTCACCGGTCGCCATCCGCGAGACGTGGTCACGCAGGGCCGTGAAGTACGCGCCGCCGTGGACGAGGGGCGTGACGAGGTTTCCCTCGCTCCACGCGCGTCCGCCCGGGTGGCGGCGGTCGAGGCGCGTGGCCGGGTTGTCCCGCTCGTCGGCGGTGAGGTACCAGTCGGCGGCGGCCACGGGACCGAGCGTAGGCCGACCGCGGTCGTGGTGGGGCGGATCAGCGCGGCCAGACGATCGTGACGTCGGCGGGCGAGCCGGGCAGGCCGCTCGGGCGCGTCCGGTACTCGGGGACGCCGACGCAGGTCCACAGCAGACCGGCGACGTCGGTGCCGAGCAGGTGCGCGAGGTCGCTGTCGCGGAAGGTCATCCCCGAGGCCGCCGCACCGAGCGCGTACGCCATGAGGTGCAGCCGGCCCTCGACGAGGCCGGCGAGCAGCTGGGCGTCGCGGTAGCCGTGGTCGTCGAGCGTCGCGAGCTCGACCCCGCTCATGGCCACGAACGACGCGTCGCCGGCCAGGCCCTGCTCGAGGGCCACCGAGAACAGCTCGTCGCGGACCGCGGCCTCGTCGAGCGGCCGCACCGCCTCGGCGACGTCGGGCCAGCGGTGGATGCCGGTGGGCACGCCGTCGACGGCGCTGACCCCGACCCAGTGCGGCACGTCGATCCCCCGCGTCGCCGACGCCATCGCGTCGACGAGGAGCACCCGTGGCACCGACCGGTCGCGGTGCAGGCGACGGATCGAGCCCTTGCTCGCGACGACCTCGTCGGTGCTGGGTCCCGGGTCGACCGACAGCACGGGCACGGCCGGGCCCCGCGCATGGGCGGGGCCGAGCGCGTCGCGCTCCCCCGCCCGCTGGGCGGCCGTGACGATCGGGAGCTCGCGCCCATCCGCGTCGTGGCGCCCAAGCAGCGAGTCGCCCGTCGGGTGGATCGCGGGGCGTCCGTCGCCGAGCACGACGAGCGCGACGGGCCACTCGCGGACGCGGTCGGCGCCGACGAGGGCCGCGACCTCGGCGTCGGGGAAGGTGGTGACGAGGTGGGCCGGGACGCCCGCGGAGTCGGCGAGCGCGAGGGTCTGGGCGAGCATCGTGCCGGCGTCCCAGTACACGTGCCGGAACCCGCGCTC
>JAEWFB010000524.1 GCA_023389095.1 Actinomycetes bacterium | reverse complement strand
CCGGTGGCGCTGCGCAGCGTCCAGCCGTCGGCGTCGGTGACGAGCTCGTCGGTGTCGGCCATGACCCACGGCTCGATGGCCAGCAGCAGACCCGGGCGCAGCCGGTAGCCGCGCCCCGGGCGTCCGGTGTTGGCCACGTGCGGGTCCTGGTGCATCGTCGAACCGACGCCGTGGCCGCCGAACTGGGTGTTGACGCGGTAGCCCGCCTCCATGAGCACGGTGCCGATGGCGTGGGAGACGTCGCCGAGGTGAACGCCGGGGCCGGCTGCGGCGATAGCGGCCGCCAGTGCCCGCTCGGTGGCCTCGATGAGGGCGAGGCTCTCGGGCGGTCGGCTCTCACCGACGACGAAGCTGATGGCCGAGTCAGCGACGAGCCCGTCGGTGGACACGGCGAGATCGAGGGAGAGCAGGTCGCCGTCGGCGAGGGCGTAGTCGCGGGGGAGCCCGTGGAGGACGGCGTCGTTGACCGACGTGCAGACGTAGTGGCCGAACGGGCCGCGTCCGAAGGACGGTGCGTAGTCGACGTAGCAGGACTCCCCACCGGCGGCCGTGATGAGCTCCCGGGTCCAGCGGTCGATCTCGAGCAGGTTGGTGCCGACCTCGGTGCGGCTCCGCAGGGTGCGGAGGGTGTCGGCGACGAACGCGCCGGCGGCCCTGGCCCGCGGCAGCTGGCTGGGGGTCAGGATCTCGATCATGGGCGCCCTCCCGTGGCTCCAATAACTATCCCGGTCATGTTATCCCGGTATTAGTATCGGGACCATGGTCAGGTTGCCACTCACCCCGGCGGAGGTCGAGCGCGGCCGGCGCCTCGGAGCGCTGCTGCGCCGAGCGCGGGGCCAGCGCTCGATGCTCGACACCGCGCTGGCCGCCCGGGTGTCGCCGGAGACCCTCCGCAAGATCGAGTCGGGCCGCGTCGCCACCCCGGCCTTTCCCACCATCGCGGCGATCGCCGACGTCCTTCACCTCTCGCTCGACGCGGTGTGGGCCGAGGTCGCCGGGCCCGAGCGGGGCGCTGCGGACGCGTCGAGCCGACGGTCCAGCGTCGCGTAGCCCGCCGACGAGTCCGTCAGCGAAGCGTCGGTAATGCCTGACGTGGGCGTCCAGCCGCGTCACGATGGTCGGACGACGGAGAGGAGCGCTCGATGGGCGAGGGGGAGCACGGACCCGAGACCCGGGGTGTGGAGGTCGAGCTGCTCGCGAGCATCGACCTGGGACCCGAGATCGCAGGTCTCGAGGGGCGGTCGCTGCGGATGCGGAGGGTGACCATCGAGCCCGGTGGCGTCCTCGGCCCGGTCCACGACCACCGGGACCGGCCCGGAACGGTCTTCGTGATCCAGGGGGTCATCACCGACCACCGCGACGGCGTCGAGACCGAGTACGGCCCCGGCCCGGGATGGCCCGAGGACCACGACACGCTGCACTGGCTCGAGAACCGCGGCTCGGTCGCGGCGGTGGAGATCTCGGTCGACATCGTCAGGGAGCCGCCCTCGTCCGGCTGATGGGGAACGTGACGGCAGGTCGTTCTCCGGACCGAAGCACTGGCACACCTATGAGGTCCTGGCCAGGATGCGGTCCTGACCGTCGTCGCGCAGCGCGCGGGGGCCACCACCCGACGGCCCGCCTCCGGACACCCCCTCGTGCGGCCCGGCGCGCGAGCAGGCATGCTGGTCGGCGACGACAGGGGGTCGGGATGACAGCGCGGACAGGACCGAGGGACGGGCAGGGCGACAGCGGTGCCGAGCTGAGGGCGGCGACGAACGACCTGGCCATGGTGGTGACGCGTCTCGCGACCGACTGGTGGGACGGACGCCCGACGCCGGGCTTCAGGTTCATCGGGGAGGGCAGCGTCCAGGTCGAGGCCGCGCTGAGGGAGATCGAGCCCACGGCACGGCGCGCCGTCTGGTCGATGATGCCGCTGTCCACCTTCGACCCGGAGAACACGATGAACGCGCTCGACGCGCACACCATCGCTCGCGGCGTCGACATGCGGTTCGTCACGAGCGAGCGCACCGGGTACACGAACCCGCTCATCACCTCCGAGATCCCGTATGTCCGCTTCGGCCCGGCCAACTCGCAGTTCATCCTCATCGACGAGGCGACGGCCGTCGTCGCCGGGCCCCTCGGAGACGTCGGCTACCCGACGGCGTGGCTGACCACGCGCGATGACGTCGTGAGCTGCGTGCAGGCGATCTGGGGCCTCGCGTGGCCGCTGTCGAGGCCCGGCAACCCGGACGGAGTGGCACCGCCTTTCAGCCCGCGGCAGTGCCTGGTGGCTCGTCGCATCGTCGTCGGTGCGAAGGACGCGGCGATCGCGCGGGAGCTGGGCGTGTCGGTGCGGACGGTGGCCGGTGACGTGGCGCATCTGATGCAGTCGCTCGGGGCGGCCTCGCGCGCCGAGGTGGCCCTGTTGCTCCGTGGTGGCAGCGACCGGCAGATCGTCGCGCGCTACGGTCCGCCGGCCAACGGTTCGCCCGGAGCCGCCGCCGGGACTCGGGGGCCCTCGACGTGACGGAGCCCCGGTCCGACGAGGTCGGTCCGGGGCTCCGCGGGCGTCCGCAGCACGTGAACGTGGAGGGGTGGCGGACGCGGGGTCTGGAGCACCGTTCGGTCAGGGGTTGTCGAACGGGCACTCCGATGCCTCCATCGAACCACGACGCCTTCGCGTTACGGAAAATTCGGGCCTTGTGAAAAAACTTTGAAAACCGTGTCATGAATCCGTCAGCCGGCCGTCTTCATCAGTGACGGGGCCAGGCCGGTTCGTGGAGGGGCCGGCCCGGCTCCGTCGGTGAAGCTCCACCAGCAGGACGGACGCGGTCCGTGACCGAGGTGGGCTCGCCGTCGTTGTAACTGACATCGGGTGAGAGCCCGAGCTGGCGCGCGTGGTTCACGGGCCGGTGAGCGTCAGGGGGAACCTCACGGGTCCGCGGCCACCGCAGGAGTGTGGAAGGAGCGGGTCAGCGTGTCGATCTCTAGGGTCGCCCGGTTCGGCCAGTTCGCCGAGGCGAGGCCATGACGGAAGACAACGTCTGCGCCCACCGCCGGCTGGATCAGCACTCGTGCTGGGCCTGGCCCGACGCGGAGGAGCGGCGGCTGCACGCCGACAGCGAGGCCTCCGGCGTGGGTGGACGGGCCCGGGTGCGACGCCTGCGTCGAGCGAGGCTGGCCTGCCGCAAGGCCCCGCGCGAGGCCTGAACGGCCCGGTCGCCCTGAACGCCACGGACGCCCCGCGGCCCATCCTTCGGGCCCCTTGACCTCGAGCGCACTCGAAGGGTGACCATGGACCGGTGACCGCCATCGCCACCGGAATGACCATCGCCGAGGCCGCCGAGCGCACCGGCCTGACCGCGCACACCTTGCGCTACTACGAGCGCGACGGGCTGATGGTGCACGGTGTCGGACGCTCGAGCGCCGGGCACCGCGTGTACACCGAGCTCGACCTCGGCTGGATCAGGATGCTCACCTGCCTGCGCGCCACCGGCATGCCGATCCGCGAGATCAAGGCCTACGCGCAGCTGTGCCGCGCGGGGGAGCGCAACGAGGGCGAGCGGCTCGCCCTGCTCCAGGCTCACCGCCGCCGCGTCCTCGACCAGCTCGCCGAGGTCACCGAGCACCTCGGCGCCATCGACGACAAGATCGGCCTCTACCGGTCCCGCGTCGAGGGTGCCGGGGCCTGATCGTCGGGGCCGCCCTTGACCTGGAGCGCGCTCGAAGGTCTTGACTCGTCGTCATGACTGCGAACACTCCCGGGGCGACCTCCCCGCAGACCCT
The DNA here is from genome assembly GCA_023389095.1 of Actinomycetes bacterium. Lineage (GTDB taxonomy): Bacteria > Actinomycetota > Actinomycetes > Actinomycetales > Dermatophilaceae > Monashia. Next base: position 22,309 of record JAEWFB010000524.1, on the reverse strand, counting down.
CCCCACCCGCACGCTCGGCAGCGGAGCGGCCACGCTCACCGTGTCGACGCTCGGGCTCGGCTGCATGGGCATGTCCGAGTTCTACGGGACCGGCGACGAGCAGGAGGGCATCGCCACCATCCGCCGGGCCCTCGACCTCGGCGTCACGTTCCTCGACACCGCCGACATGTACGGCCCGTTCACGAACGAGCGGCTCGTCGGTGCGGCCGTCGCCGGACGGCGCGACGAGGTGCAGCTCGCGACGAAGTTCGGCAACGAGCGCGCCGAGGACGGGACGCGTCTCGGCATCAACGGACGGCCCGACTACGTGCACCGCGCGGCGGACGCGTCGCTCCGGCGTCTCGGGGTCGACCACATCGACCTCTACTACCAGCACCGCGTCGACAAGGACGTGCCGATCGAGGAGACGGTCGGCGCGATGGCCGAGCTCGTCACGGCGGGCAAGGTGCGCCACCTGGGCCTGTCCGAGGCCTCGCCCGAGACGATCCGTCGGGCGCACACGGTGCACCCGATCACCGCGCTGCAGACCGAGTACTCGCTCTTCACCCGTGACGTCGAGGACGAGATCCTGCCACTGCTGCGCGAGCTCGGCATCGCCCTCGTGCCCTACTCGCCGCTCGGGCGCGGCATCCTCACCGGCGCCATCACGGCCGAGGCGGACCTCGAGTCCGGCGACTCGCGCCGCACCGCCTACTTCCCGCGCTTCCAGGGCGAGGCCCTCGCGGCCAACCTGACGCTCGTCGACCGCGTCCGCGGCCTCGCGGAGGCCAAGGACGTCACCCCGGGACAGCTCGCCCTGGCGTGGGTCCTCGCGCAGGGCGAGGACATCGTGCCGATCCCCGGCACCAAGCGGGTGCGCTACCTCGAGGAGAACGTCGGGGCCGCGGCCGTGTCCCTGACACCCGGCGACCTCGCGGCCCTGGAGGCCGCGGTACCGCGCGGGTCCGTCGTCGGCGCCCGCTACGGCGACATGTCCTCGATCGACGCCTGACGCGTCGCCTCTGCAGGCCGGTGCCGCCGGCGGTCAGGCCGCCGGCGGCAGCGTGACGCCGAAACCGGCCACGGCGAGGCGCAGCACGACCTGGCCGGGCGCGAGCAGGTCGGCGACGCGGGCGGCGCTCAGCACCTCGAGCTCGGCCAACCGGGCGGCGTAGAGGTCGGGACCGGCGACGCGGGCGCGCTGCAGCTCGGCGGTGTTGTGCCACACCTTCTGGCGCGCCTCCCGCAGGAACCGCCGCGACGCCGCCCGGTTGGCCGGCACGAGCAGGCGGTCGACCAGCGTCCGTCCCGACGTGGTCGCCAGCTCGGTGTCCTCGGCGGCCACGCGACCGGCGAGCACGGCGTCGATGCGCTCGTGGTCGCGGCGACGGCGGGCGAGCACGTGCGGGTCCTCGAAGTCGGCGTCGTCGATGACCGCCAGGAGGGCCTGGGGCAGGTCGTAGTTGACGTGGGCGTTGATGCCGACGAGGACGTTGCGCAGGGCGGGCAGCCCGGCGGGCACGTCGAACGCGAGGCGCCAGGGCCGCGACACGGTCCCGTCGCCGGCGAGGTCGCCGTCGAGCGCCGCGAGGTACAGGTCGGCGAAGACGACGTCCCACCGCTCCACCCAGTCCGGGTCCTCGAAGCGTGCGTCCTCGACGGCGCGCGCGACCGCCAGCGTCGTGCGCCGGTACGTGGCGAGAAAGTCGCGCTGTGACGAGCGGCTCGCCCCGTCGGGCGAATCGAGCCGTTCGAGCCGTTCGAGCCGTACGTCCATCGTCGCCACGACGTCGGCGACGGTGCGTCCGTCCTCGGGTCCGCTCATGTCCAGAACTCCCTCACCGGGCCGACTCCTCGCCCCTATTCTGGGGCGAGGAGCGCACGGCGTCAGCGGGTTCCGCACACGCGCCACGACGCGTCCCTCGGTGCGAGGAGGCCCCATGCGTGATGCGTCCGGTCACGGCCCCCGCTCGTTCGACCCGGTCGCCGTCGGGCACCACGAGACCGACGCCTGGGCCGCCTACTACCGGCACGAGTGGCCGGCCTTCCTGCGCGGGGCCTACGGCATGGTCGCGGCGGGCTTCGGGCTCGGCCGGCTCGACACCGTCCGTGGCGCGTGGTGCGTCCTGCGCGCCAACCAGCTGTGGGCGCCCTACCCGGACAACGACGCCGACGGCGCACGCGAGCAGATGCGGCGCTTCTACGCCCTGGTCGCCGAACGCGGTGGGCTCGACATCGACCCCGTCCGGGCGAGCGCGCTCGAGGTCGAGTGGTGGCGCGTCCACCGGGCGCACCAGTACCACGAGGACGTGACGCGCGACGAGCTCGTGACGGCGCTCGTGGACCTCTACGCCTACGTCTACGGGGCGGACCCGGGGCGGGTCGAGCCGGCTGCCCGGTACCGCGTCGACGCGATGGACCTGTCGGACCGGTGGGTCTCCGGCGGGTGCGACCGGTCCGACCCCCTCCTCGCCGCCGAACGGCGCGCCCTCGTGGCCAGCCACAGCGCGCTCCTCGACGCGGTCTCACGCGTCGGGGACCCGCCACCGTGACCGCGGCTGCGCTCCCGGCACAGGTGCAGCCGCAGCACGACGACCGGGTGCTCCGGTCGACGCGCGTCCTCGCCTGGGCCATCGTCCCCTTCCTCGCCGCCGGGGTCGTGCTGCTCTACGGCTTCCCCGCCGACACCCGCCGGCTCTTCGCGTGGCCCGTGTCGCCGCCCGTGACGTCGATGGTGCTCGCCTCGGCCTACCTCGGCGGCATCTGGTTCTTCGTGCGCACCGCACGGGTGCCGCGCTGGTCGCTGGTGTCGGCGGGGCTGCCGGCCGTCACCGTGTTCGCGGCACTGCTCGGCGTCGCGACCGTCGTGCACTGGGACCGCTTCACCCACGCGAACCCCGCGTTCTGGGTGTGGGCCGGGCTCTACTTCATCGCCCCTCCTGTCGTCGCCGTGGTCTGGCTGCTGAACTCGCGCGTCGCGGCCCCGGCCCACCTCGACGAACGACGCGTGGGGCCGCTGGCGCGCGGCGTCATCGGCTACGGGGGAGCGGTCTCGGTGCTGCTGGGCGTGGTGCTGTGGGGCGCCCCGGGGGCGGTGTCGCCGTGGTGGCCCTGGTCGCTGACACCCCTGACCGCTCGTGTCGTCGGCGCGGTCTTCTGCCTCGGCTGCGCGGGGCTCGTCGCCCTCGCCGACCCGCGGTGGATCCGGGTGCGGGTGCTCGTCGAGGCCGAGACCGTCATGGTCGTCGCGATGCTCGGGGCGCTGCTGCGCGGACGGGCCGAGCTCGACCCGGAACGACCGCTGACGTGGCTGCTGCTCGCGGGCATGCTGGTGGCGCTGGCGGGCTCGGCGCGCCTGCTGTACTCGATGTCCCGACCCGAGACGCTGGGTTAGGTTGAGGACATGCGCGTGACTCACCTCGGACATGCCTGCCTGCTCGTCGAGACGGCCGACCGCCGGGTGCTCATCGACCCGGGTTCGTTCTCGCGGGGCTTCGAGCAGCTGACGGGGCTCGACGCGATCCTCGTGACGCACAACCACGCCGACCACTTCGACCCCGAGCGCGTCGCGGACCTCGTGCGGGCCAACCCCTCGACGCCGGTGCACACCGACCCGCTGACCGCGCAGAAGCTGCGCGAGGAGGGCCTCGCTGCCGTCCCGACGCGCCAGGGGGAGCCCTTCGAGGTCGGCGACGTCACGGTCACCCCGGTCGGTGAGCTGCACGCCTTCAACCACGAGGCGATGCCGCGCATCCCCAACGTCGGTCTCGTGCTGCGCGCGGACGGCGAGCCCTCGCTGTTCCATCCCGGTGACGCCTACGACGGCGAGCCCGGCCCGGTCGACGTGCTCGCCCACCCCCTCAACGCGCCGTGGGCGGCCAGCCGCGACTCGATCGCGTTCGTCGGCCGCATCGCGCCGAAGGTCTTCATCCCGATCCACGACGCCCTCCTGTCCGACGTCGGGCGCGACATGTACGCCGCCCACGTCCGCAACCTCTCGGGCGTCGAGGGCCTCGAGTACTCCGACCTGCGCGACGACGAGTCCGCCACCTTCTGACCGCACACCGGGGGAGAGCATGAGCGAGTCGTCACCGGCGGGCCTGCCTGCGCCGCAAGGGGCTCCGGCCGACGGCCCGGCCATCGCCGTGCGCGGACTCGGCAAGCGGTTCGGCGACCTCGTGGCCGTCCGCGGCATCGACCTCGACGTGCCGCGCGGGTCGTTCTTCGGGCTCGTCGGACCCAACGGTGCCGGCAAGACGACCACCCTGTCGATGGTCACGGGCCTGCTGCGCCCCGACGCCGGACGCGCGTTCGTGCTCGGCCGCGACGTCTGGGCCGACCCCACCGAGGCCAAGCGGCTGCTCGGCGTCCTGCCCGACGGGCTGCGGACGTTCGACCGTCTCAGCGGGCTGCAGCTCATCACGTACGCGGGTCTGCTGCGCGGCATGCCCCGCGAGCTCGCCGCCGAGCGGGCCGCCGAGCTCGTCGACGCGCTCGGCCTCGCCGGCGCCCAGGGCACCCTCGTCGTCGACTACTCGGCCGGCATGACGAAGAAGGTCACGCTCGCCGCGGCCCTCGTCCACGCGCCGCGTGTCCTCGTGCTCGACGAGCCCTTCGAGGCGGTCGACCCGCTGTCGGCCGCGACGATCCGGCACATCCTGGCCGACTACGTGGCGGCCGGCGGCACCGTCGTCCTCTCCAGCCACGTCATGGACCTCGTCGAACGGATCTGCAGCCACGTCGCGGTCATCGCCGAGGGCCAGGTGCTGACCGCGGGCGAGCTCGATGCCGTGCGCGACGGCCGCTCGCTCGAGGAGCGCTTCGTCGACCTCGTCGGCGGCTCGACGGAGGTGGTGGGGCTCTCGTGGTTGCGCACCTCGTCCGACTGAAGCTGGCCCTGCTGCGGAACGTCTTCCGGCGCAGCCGGGCCCAGACCCTCGGAGCGATCGTGGGCATCGTCTACTTCTCCGTGGTCGTGGCCGGCCTGACGCTCATCGTCGCGTCGCTGCGCACCTCCGTGGAGGTCGCCACCGTGGTGCTGCCCCTCGCGGGAGCGGTCGGCATCGTCCTCTGGACGGTCGTCCCGCTCTTCTCCTTCGGTTCCGACCCCACCCTCGACCCCGGTCGGTTCGCGCTCTTCAGCGTGCCGCCGCGGACGCTGGCCGTGGGTCTCATCGTGGCGGCACTCGTCGGGCTGCCGTCCGTGGCCAGCGCGGTCCTCGGCCTGGGCGTCGTCGTCGCGTGGTCCCAGACACTCGCCTCGTCGCTCGTCGCGGTCGTCGCCACGAGCATCGGGCTGCTGACGGCGGTCACCCTCTCGCGGTGGGTGTCGGCGCTGGCCGCGGCGGCGACGTCGAGCCGACGCGGCCGCGACACGCTCGTCGTCGTGGGGCTCGTGGTCCTCGTCCTCACCGGTCCGGTGGTCTGGGTGGCGGCCAACGCCCACGACCTCCGGCGGCTCCTCGTGGGTGTCTCGGCCGTGGTCGCCTGGACGCCGCTCGGCTGGGCGTGGGCCGCGCCCGGCGACGTCGTGGCCGGGCGCGCGCTCCTCGGTGCCCTGCGGCTCGGGCTCGCGCTCGCGTTCCTGGTGGCGGTGGGGATGCTCTGGTCGCGCGCGGTGACCCGGCAGGTCGAGAACCCGCGCGCGGTCTCCCGCAGCGACTCCGGCACCAGTGCGCCCGGAGACCTCGGGCTGCTCGGACGCGTGCCCGACCGGCCGGCGGGCGCGGTGGCCGGGCGCGTGCTCACCTACTGGCGCCGCGACCCTCGGTACCAGATCAGCCTGCTCATGACGCCGGTCCTCCCGCTGGTGCTGCTCATCCCCTGGGCGAGCGCCGACATCGGGTGGACGCCGCTGCTCATGGGCCCGATGCTCGCCTTCCTCCTCGGCTGGACCGAGCACAACTCGATCGCCTACGAGTCGCAGGCGTTCTGGCTCCACGTGGCCGCCGGCACGAGGGGGCTCGACGACCGGCTCGGGCGGGTCGTGCCGGGCCTGTTGCTCGCCGCGGTCCTCGTGCCGGTGTACGTCGTCGTCGGGATGTGGCTCGGAGACCGGTGGGACCTGCTCCCGCTCGCGCTGGGCGTCTCGGCCACGGTGCTCGGGGCCGGCAACGCGGTGTCGAGCGTCATGAGCATCGTGCTGCCCTACCCGGTGGCCGAGCCGGGGGAGAGCCCCTTCAGCGCGCCACCCGGCGCGGCCGGCATCACGATCCTGGCGCAGACGCTCGCGAGCGCCGGCACGCTCGCGCTGTCCGCGCCCCTGCTGCTGCTCGCGTGGCTGGCCTACGCGACCACGGGATCGGCGTGGCTCGTGTGGGTCACGGGCGTGGTCGGGATGGTGCTGGGGCCGGTCCTGGCGGTCGTCGGCGTGCGCTACGGGGCGCGTCTCTACGACCAGCGGGCGCCCGACCTGCTCGCCGACCTCCAGCGCGTTTGAGCCTCGCTCGCCGGAGGGTCAGGCCTCCGCGAGGTCGACCGCCAGGTGCGCCGCCCCGATGATGCCCGCCTGGTTGCGCAGCTGGGCCGGCACGATGGGGCACCGCAGCTTGAGGCGCGGCAGGAAGTCGTCGCTGTCCTTGGAGATGCCACCGCCGACGACGATGAGGTCGGGGGAGAAGAGCTTCTCGATGACGTCGTAGTAGCGCTGGAGCCGCTCGACGTACTCGTCCCACGAGAGTCCCTCGACGTCCTTGACCGACGAGGCAGCCCGGTCCTCGGCGTCGAAGCCGTCGATCTCGAGGTGCCCGAGCTCGGAGTTGGGCACGAGGCGGCCGTCGTGGATCAGCGCCGACCCGATGCCGGTGCCGAGGGTCGTGAGGATGACGAGCCCCTGCACACCCTTGGCGGCGCCGTAGTACATCTCGGCGAGCCCTGCGGCGTCGGCGTCGTTGAGCACGGTCACGGCCCGGCCGGTGTGCTCCTTGATGAGCGCCTCGGCGTCGGTGTCGATCCACGACGGGTCGATGTTGGCGGCGGACAGGACCGTGCCGCGGATGACGACGGCCGGCACGGTCACCCCGATGGGTGAGTCGCCCGTGACGTCGGCGAAGTGGTCGACGATCTCGTCGACGACCTCGGCGACGGCGTCGGGCGTCGCCGGCTTCGGGGTGAGGATCTTGAGGCGTTTGCCGGCGAGGTCGCCCTTCTTGAGGTCGACCGGCGCGCCCTTGATGCCGCTGCCGCCGATGTCGATGCCGAGGGGCTTGCCCTTCTTGCCCATGTCCCTGCTTCCTTGTCGAGGACGTGTCGTGGTGCTGACCGACGGGTCGTACCGCCGGTGTGGTGCGGGTGCCGTGCGAGGTTACGGGGTCGCGCCGGTGGGGAGCGTCAGGATCTCGTTGCCGTCGTCGGTGATGACGATCGTGTGCTCGAACTGGGCGGAGCGCGTGCCGTCACGGGTGACGACGGTCCACGAGTCGTCCCACATCCGCCACTCGTGCGTGCCGAGGTTGAGCATCGGCTCGATGGTGAAGGTCATGCCGGGCTGGATGACGGTCGCGTAGTTCGGGGCGGCGTCGTAGTGGGGGACGATGAGCCCCGAGTGGAACTCCAGGCCGATGCCGTGTCCCGTGAAGTCGCGCACGACGCCGTAGCCGAAACGCTTGGCGTAGCTCTCGATGACGCGCCCGATGACGTTGATCTCGCGGCCGGGCCGCGCGGCGCGGATGCCGCGCATCATCGCCTCGTGCGTGCGCTCGACGAGCAGGCGCGACTCCTCGTCGACGTCCCCGACGAGGTAGGTGGCGTCGGTGTCGCCGTGGACGCCGCCGATGTAGGCCGTGACGTCGATGTTGACGATGTCGCCGTCCTCGAGTGGCCGGGCGTCGGGGATGCCGTGGCAGATGACCTCGTTGACGCTCGTGCACACGGACTTCGGGAAGCCCTTGTAGCCGAGCGGCGAGGGGTAGGCGCCGTGGTCGAGCAGGTACTCGTGCGCCACGGCGTCGAGCTCGTCGGTGGTGACGCCCGGCGCGATGCGCTCGGCCGCGGCCGCCATGGCGTCGGCGGCGATCCGACCGGCGACGCGCATGCGCTCGATGGTGTCGGCGTCCTTGACCGCGACGTCGCCGTCCTCCCGGGGGTTCGGGACGTCGACGTAGTGCGGGCGTTCGATCGAGGCCGGCACCGGGCGTCGCGGACTGAGCGGGTGTGGAGACACCCCGGGCTGGAGCAACGGCATACGGTGGAGTCTAGGTCGTCGCAGGTGGGCCGCCACGAGGGCTGCCCACGAGACGGACCCCGGTCGAGGACACCTGCCGGCCGGCCGCGCGCGGCCGGGAGCGCAGGGGGTCCCGTGGAGAGAAGGAGTGCGTCAGTGAGCTTCTGGTACAACGTCGACACCGGTCAGGTCGAGACCGACGAGAACCGCAGCCGCGGCGAGCAGGTGCTGGGCCCGTACGCCACCGAGGACGAGGCCCGACGGGCTCTCGACACCGCGCACGCGAAGACCGACAAGTGGGACGCCGAGGACCGCGCGTGGAACGACAAGGGTTCGGGCGCGTCGGGGACCGCGTGGGACGACGAGGAGGTCGAGGACTGACGCGCCCCACGCGTCCGTCCTGACGGTCGGGGCCCGGCACCGTGCGGTGCCGGGCCCCGTCGCGTCGGGTCTCCTCGTTCGTGTCGTCGCGGGTCGTGCCGTGCCGTCGGAGGGCGTCAGGACTCGAAGGAGTGCTCGGGCCCGGGGAAGGTGCCCGCGGCCACGTCGTCGGCGTAGGCGCGGGCCGCCTCGAGCAGGGTGCCGCGCAGGTCGGCGTACTTCTTGACGAAGCGCGGGGTCCGGCCGGCCCGCAGGCCGGCGAAGTCGCTCCACACGAGCACCTGCGCGTCGGTGCCCGGACCGGCGCCGATGCCGATGGTCGGGATGGTGAGCACCTCGGTGACCCGCTCGGCCACGGGCGCGGGGACCATCTCGAGGACGACGGCGAACGCGCCGGCGTCCTGCAGGGCCAGGGCCTCGTCGACGAGGGCGTCGGCGGCATCGCCCCGTCCCTGGACGCGGTAGCCGCCGAGCTGGTGCTCGCTCTGCGGGGTGAACCCGACGTGCGCCATGACCGGGATGCCCGCGTCGGTGAGCGTCTTGACCAGGGGGACCATGGCGGTGCCGCCCTCGAGCTTGACGGCGTGGGCCAGCCCCTCCTTCATCAGCCGCACGGCACTGGCGAACCCCTGCTCGACCGAGCCGCCGTAGGAGCCGAAGGGCATGTCGGCGACGACGAGGGCCCGGCGCGCGGCGGTCGCGACGGCGCGCACGAGCGGGACCATCTCCTCGAGGGTCACCGGCACCGTCGTCTCGTAGCCGTAGACGTTGTTGCCGGCCGAGTCGCCGACGAGGAGCACGGGGATGCCGGCCTCGTCGAAGATCTGCGCCGCGTACATGTCGTAGGCGGTGAGCATCGCCCAGCGTCGCCCCTCGGCCTTCATCGCGTGCAGGTGCGGGATCCGGACGCGGCGCGGCCCGGAGGGTGGCGCGGTCGGGGACGGGTCGCGGCTGCCGGACCCGTAGGGGCTCTGCTCCTCGGGGGCGCCCGCGATGGCGTCGGTGCTCATGCCGCGAGCATATCGGCGGGTCGGCGGGCCCGAGCGAGCCCCGAAAGGGCAGCTCTCGGGCGTCACGGGAGTGACATCTGTGACGCGTATCCGATCAATGGCCCGCACACGATCCTGCGGGAGTTGTCTTTACGAAGAATTTACGTTCTTTACTTCGGGGATGCCTGTGCCACAAGATTTTTCGTTTCTCCTTCCTCCCGCGGCCACATTGTCGGTGATCTGTGTTTCGATACGCGATGGCGCCGGACTGACGGCGCATCTGTGACCAGGAGGACAGATTCTTGAACAAGCGCCATTGGAGTGCTGTCTCGGGGCTGGCCGTGGGGGCGCTCGTCGTCACCGGCCTCACCGCCCCGACGCAGGCTCAGGCAACGCCCGTCGTCAAGGCCCCGGTCAGCGGCGATCCCGCTGCCGCCCAGGCCTCGCGCCACGACAACCTGCCCAACCCGCTCGCCGAGGCGGCCGCAGCCGAGCGCAAGGATGCCGTCGCCAAGCTCGTCAAGGGTGAGGCCTCGACGACGACGATCAACGGCAACCGGGTGATCGAGGTCAAGTCGACCGGCAAGGACGCCAACGGCAAGGCCAAGAAGTCGAAGTACGTCAACTACCCGGTGCAGCGTGAAGAGGACATCTTCACGATCCTCACCGACTTCGGCACCAAGACGGACACGAGGACGGGCGGTTCGGCCGGCCCCGTGCACAACAACATCGCCGAGCCCGACCGCAACTGGGACGGCAGCAAGACCGACGACAACTCCACGTACTGGGTGCCCGACTTCAACCGGCAGCACTACCTGGACATGATGTTCGGCGACGGTGAGTCGTTCAAGGACTTCTACCAGAAGCAGTCCAACGGGCGGTTCCTCGCCAAGGGCGACGTCTCCGACTGGGTCACGGTGCCGTACAACGAGGCTCGCTACGGACACAACCCGGTCAAGGGCGACGGCACGAGCGAGGCCGACGGCTACTGGAGCTACATCAACGACGCCGCGCAGGCCTGGTTCAACGACCAGAAGGCCCAGGGCAAGACCACCGAGCAGATCCGCGCCTACCTGCAGCAGTTCGACAAGGTCGACCGCTACGACTCCAAGGGCGACGGCGTCTACAACCGTCCCGACGGCTACATCGACCACTTCCAGGCCATCCACGCCGGTGAGGGCGAGGAGGCCGGCGGCGGCACCGAGGGCACCGACGCGATCTGGTCCCACCGCTGGTACGCCTACTCGACGAACGTGGGCAAGACGGGTCCCGAGGGCAACAAGCTCGGTGGCGTCCAGATCGGTGACACCGGCATCTGGATCGGCGACTACACGACCGAGCCGGAGAACGGCGGCCTCGGCGTCTTCAGCCACGAGTTCGGCCACGACCTCGGCCTGCCCGACCTCTACGACACCGCCGGTGGCGACAACTCGACGGCGTTCTGGACGCTCATGAGCGGTGGCTCGTGGCTCAACCACGGCACCGACTCGATCGGCACGACGCCCGGCTACATGGGCGCGTGGGAGAAGCTCCAGCTCGGCTGGCTCGACTACAAGGTCGTGCCCTACGGCACCGACATGACGGTCAAGCTCGGCCCGGCCAACCTGTCGAGCAAGACCAACTACCAGGCGCTCGTCGTGCCGCTGCCCGACAAGACGGTCAAGACCGACTACAACACGCCGCACTCCGGTTCCGCCGAGTGGTGGAGCGGGTCGTCGGACAACCTCACCTCGACGCTCGCCCGCACCGTGGACCTCACCGGCGCCGCGTCGTCGGCCTCGGTCGACGCGTGGGTCCAGGCCGACATCGAGAGCGGCTACGACTACCTCTACGGCGAGGTCTCGACCGACAACGGTGCCTCCTGGAAGCAGGTCGGTGCGCCCCTGACCGGCACGTCCGGCTGGACGAAGCGGACCTGGGACCTGTCGGCCTACAAGGGCCAGAGCGTCCAGTTCCGCTGGCGTTACGCCACCGACGGCGGTGTCTCGCTCAAGGGCGCCTTCATCGACGACATCACGGTGACCAAGGACGGCGTGGCCGGCGCGGCCGACGACGTCGAGTCGGGTGCCGGTAGCTGGACCGCGAAGGGCTTCTCGATCATCTCGGGTTCGGTCAGCAAGCAGGTGCCGCACTTCTACATGGCCGAGAACCGGGTCTACAGCGGCTACGACAAGACGCTGCAGACCGGCCCGTACAACTTCGGCTACTCCAACACCCGTCCTGACTGGGTCGAGCGCTTCCCGTACCAGAACGGGATGCTCGTCACCTACGCCGACGGCCAGTACGCCGACAACAACACCTCGGCGCACCCGGGTGGCGGTGAGATCCTGCCGGTCGACGCCCGTCCGGCGCCGATCATGCTGAACAACGCGGACGGCACGAAGACGATGCTCGGCAACCGTCGCCAGCCGTTCGACGCCACGTTCGGCCAGGAGGCGACCGACGCGGTCACCTTCCACCGCAACGGTGTCGCCACCACGGTCCCGTCGCAGCCGGCGATGCCGACCTTCGACGACTCCGACCCGAACCGCTACTGGTCGGCCGCGAACCCGTGGGCGTCCACCAAGGTGGCCGGCTCGGGCACGACGATGAAGGTCGTCAACACCCGCGACAACGGCAACGAGCTGCAGGTCCAGGTCAAGTTCAAGTGACCTGAGCTCGCTCGACGCGGGCCCCCGGGGACACCTCCCCGGGGGCCCGTTCGCGTCCCGCGTCTTGCGGTGCGAGTGTCTTCACATCGGCGTAACACCCATGGGGCAGGATCGACACATGAACCGTCAGGAAGAGTTCGTGCTGCGCACGATCGAGGAGCGTGACATCCGGTTCGTCCGGCTCTGGTTCACCGACGTCCTCGGCACCCTCAAGTCCGTCGCCGTGGCGCCTGCCGAGCTCGAGGGCGCGTTCGCCGAGGGCATCGGCTTCGACGGCTCGGCCATCGAGGGCCTGACACGCGTGTACGAGGCGGACATGCTCGCCAAGCCCGACCCGTCGACGTTCCAGATCCTGCCCTGGCGGGGCGACCCGCCCGGTACCGCTCGCATGTTCTGCGACCTCCAGCTGCCCGACGGGACGCCGAGCAACGCCGACCCGCGGCACGTGCTCCAGCGGGCCCTGACCAAGGCCGCCGACCTCGGCTTCACCTTCTACACCCACCCCGAGATCGAGTTCTTCCTGCTCGAGCAGGGGCGGAGTCCCCAGGGCCGCCCGGTCCCGGTCGACGACGCCGGCTACTTCGACCACGTGCCCCACGGCACGGGCCACGACTTCCGCCGCGCCGCCATCACGATGCTCGAGAACATGGGCATCTCGGTCGAGTTCAGCCACCACGAGGGGGCGCCCGGGCAGAACGAGATCGACCTGCGCTACGCGGACGCCCTGTCCACGGCCGACAACATCATGACCTTCCGCACGGTGGTCAAGGAGGTCGCCCTCACCCAGGGCATCTACGCGACCTTCATGCCCAAGCCGTTCTCGGAGCACCCGGGCTCCGGCATGCACACGCACCTGTCGCTGTTCGAGGGCGACTCCAACGCCTTCTACGAGGCGGGGGCGCCGTACCAGCTGAGCAAGGTGGGGCGTCAGTTCATCGCCGGCCTCATCACGCACGGGGCCGAGATCGCCGCCGTCACCAACCAGTGGGTCAACTCCTACAAGCGCCTGTGGGGCGGGGGCGAGGCTCCGGCGCACCTGACCTGGGGCCACAACAACCGCTCCGCCATGGTGCGGGTGCCGATGCACAAGCCGAACAAGGGCCAGTCGACGCGCGTCGAGGTGCGCTCCCTCGACGCCGCGTGCAACCCCTACCTCGCGTTCGCCGTCCTGCTCGGCGCCGGTCTCAAGGGCATCGAGGAGGGCTACGACCTCCCGCCCGAGACCGAGGACGACGTGTGGAGCCTCACCGACGCCGAGCGTCGCGCCATGGGGATCAAGCCGCTGCCCGCCTCGCTCGACCGTGCCCTCGAGGTCATGGAGAGCAGCGACCTCGTCGCCGAGATCCTCGGGGAGCACGTCTTCGACTTCTTCCTGCGCAACAAGCGCCAGGAGTGGCTCGACTACCGGCACGAGATCAGCCAGTTCGAGCTCGACCGCTACCTGCCCCGCCTCTGACGCGACCCGAAGCGAGCTGACCCGACACCGATGTCATCGCGCACCACCACGACCACCGGCGCGCTCGCGCGGCTCGGCTTCGCCGACCCGGCCCGGGCCGCGGCCCTCCTCGACGACCGCGCGCTGGCGCCGCTGCGTGCGGCGACGGCGGACGGACACCTCGACGACCTCGTCGCCGCGGTCGGCGACTCGGCGGACCCCGACGAGGGGCTCCTCGGCCTCGTCCGTGTCGCGGAGGCGCTCGCCCGGCTCGACGACGACCCCGACTGGGGCATCAGCGCGCTCGCCCGCGAGCTGGCCACGGCGGGCGTCGGCCGTGACCGCGTCACCGCGGTGCTGGGAGGTTCCACGGCACTCGTCGACGACCTCGTGCGCCACCCGGAGCACTGGGTCGAGGCCGCGCGGGCCCGACGCGTCGGGGGCGAGGAGATCCGCGCCGAGCTCGTCGGTGCCGTCACGGACGGTGCCGACGACCGCCCCGCCCTCGACCGACTGCGTGTCGCCTACCGCCGCGGCCTGATCCGGATCGTCGCGCTCGACCTCACCACGCCCGACCCGCTCGCGATGATGCCGACGGTGGGGGAGGCCCTCGCCGAGCTCGCCGAGGCCGCCCTCGAGGCCGCCCTCGCCATCGCCCGCGAGGAGTACGGCGAGGGCCACCAGGCCTGCCGCCTCGCGATCATCGGCATGGGCAAGACCGGTGGGGGCGAGCTCAACTACGTCAGCGACGTCGACGTCATCTTCGTGGCCGAGCCCGCCGACGGCGTCGACGAGGACACCGCGCTGCGCGTCGGCACGGCCCTCGCGACCGCGACGATGCGCGCGTGCTCCACGCCGACGCCCGAGGGGTCGCTGTGGCCGGTCGACGCCGCGCTGCGCCCGGAGGGCAAGCAGGGCCCGCTCGTGCGGACCATCTCCAGCCACAAGGCCTACTACGAGCGCTGGGCCAAGACGTGGGAGTTCCAGGCGCTGCTCAAGGCGTGGGTCTCCGCGGGCGACAAGGAGATCGGCCTGCGGTACAAGGCCGAGATCACCCCGATGGTGTGGGAGGCCGCGAGCCGCGACCACTTCGTCGAGGACGTCCAGGCGATGCGTCGCCGCGTCGAGCAGCACGTCCCGGCCGGAGAGGCCGAGCGCCAGCTCAAGCTCGGCCCCGGCGGCCTGCGCGACGTCGAGTTCAGCGTCCAGCTGCTCCAGCTCGTCCACGGCCGCACCGACCCGTCGCTGCGGTCGGCCACCACCCTCGAGGCCCTCGCGGCCCTGGCCCGTGGGGGCTACGTCGGCCGCGACGACGCCGCCGTGCTCGACCGCGCCTACCGGCACCTGCGCTGCCTCGAGCACCGCATCCAGCTGCACCGGCTCCGGCGCACGCACCTGATGCCGGTCGCCGACGCCGACCTGCGCCGCCTCGGCCGCGCGATGGGCCACCGGACCCACCCGGAGAAGGCCGTCGTCTCCGACCGGCAGGCCTCGGCACGCGAGGTGCGTCGCCTGCACGAGCGGCTCTTCTACCGGCCGCTGCTCGCCGCCGTCGCGAAGCTGAGCCCGACCGACGCCCGGCTCAGCGCCGAGGCCGCCCGGCAGCGCCTCGCGGCCCTCGGCTTCCGCGACCCCGCCGGGGCACTGCGCCACATCGAGGCCATGACCACCGGGGTCAGCCGGCGCGCGGCGATCCAGCGGACCCTGCTGCCCGTCATGCTGTCCTGGTTCGCCGACGAGGCCGACCCGGACGCCGGCCTGCTGTCGTTCCGGCGGGTGTCCGACGAGCTCGGCACGACCCACTGGTACCTCAAGATGCTGCGTGACGAGGGGCGGGCCGCCGACTGGCTGGCGCACTGCCTGGCCCGGAGCCGTTACGCGGCAGACCTGCTCGTCAGCTCGCCCGAGAGCGTGTCGATCCTCGGCGACCCCAACGGGCTCAAGCCCCGGCAGCGCGCCGCCCTCGAGGCCACGATGCGCTCGGCCGCCCGTCGCCGCGACTCGGCGGCCGACGCCGTCGCCGCGGTCCGGGCCATCCGGCGCCACGAGCTGCTCCGGATCGTGCTGGCCGACCTCGTCGGCGAGGTCGACCTGACCGGCGTCGGCACCGCGCTCACCGACCTCACGGCCGCGACCGTGCAGGTCGCCCTGGAGGCCGTCGTCACCGAGGCCGAACGCGAGGGCGGACCCATCGGTGGCGAGCTCCTCGTCGTCGGCATGGGCAGCTTCGGTGGCGGCGAGCTCGGCTACTCCTCCGACGCCGACGTCATGTTCGTGCACCGTCCGGTCGACGGCGCCGCCGAGGCCGACGTCCAGGCCCGCGCCACGTCCGTCGTCCAGGAGCTGCGCAAGCTGCTGGCCGGCAGCGGCGCCGACCCGGCCCTGGGCCTCGATGCCGACCTGCGGCCGGAGGGCAAGAACGGGCCCCTCGTGCGCAGCCTCGACTCGTTCCGCACCTACTACGAGCGGTGGGCGCTGACGTGGGAGTTCCAGGCCCTGCTCCGCGCGACGCCGGTGGCCGGCTCGGACGAGCTCGCCGAGGCCTTCCGCGCGCTCATCGACCCCCTGCGGTGGCCCGAGGGCGGCCTCGACGACAACCAGGTGCGCGACATCCGCACCATGAAGGCTCGCGTCGAGAGCGAACGGCTGCCGCGCGGCGCCGACCCGCGCACCCACATCAAGCTCGGGCGCGGCGGGCTCACCGACGTCGAGTGGACCGTCCAGCTGGGCCAGCTGCGCCACGCTCACGACCATCCCTCCCTGCGGGTCACGAGCACGATGGCGGCGCTCGACGCACTCGCCGCGGAGGGACTGGTCGAGGCCGACGACGCCCGGGCCCTGCGCGACGCCTGGCGGCTCGGCGTCATGCTGCGCAACGCCGGGGTGCTGTGGCGCGGGAGGCCCATCGACAGCGTCCCGTCCGACGTGCGCGATGCCGACGGCATGGGGCGGATCATGGGTCGCCCGGCGGGCGATGGCGCCGAGCTCTGGGAGCTGTGGCGGCGCGTCGCGAGGCGGTGCCGGCACGCCACCGATTTCAACTTTTACGACTCCCCACCTCGGGGTAGCGTCGTCCCGTGAGTCCGAGCGGAGGCGAGTCCGGGACCGGCGTGCCGACGTACGCCGCGGTGCTGCGCACCCCGCACTTCCTGCCCGTCTTCCTCGCCAACGCCCTGTCGATGTGGGGCGACTACATCGCCCGCGTCACCATCGCGGCGGTCGTCTACCGGATGACGACGTCGCCGCTCGCGACGGCGACGACGCTGGCGGTCAGCCTCGTCCCGTCGTTCTTCGGGCGCAGCCTCGTCGGGCCGATCGTCGACCGGTTCCCGTACAAGTGGGTGCTCATCTGGTCCCACCTGCTCCGAGCCGCCTGCGTCGTCGGGCTCATGTGGCTCGTCGTGGCCCGGTCGGGCATCAACCTGCCGTCCGTCTTCGCCGTCCTCTTCGTGCTCGAGCTCATCGGGGGCGCGGCGGTCGCCTCGAACATGGTACTGCTGACCGACCTGTTCGACGACCGGCGCACCTACGCCCGGGCCATCGGCCTCGGCGCCATGTCCGAACAGGCCAACCAGGCCATCGGGCTCGCCCTCGGCGGTGGCATCGTCGCGCTCGTGGGTCCCGAGACCGGGCTGCTCATCGACCTGCTCACCTTCGTCGCCGCCGCCCTGGTCATCGCGGTCGTCGTCCAGCTGCGGCCCGTGTCCGGCGAACGCGGCAAGGGACTGCGCGGCTTCGCGCGCGACCTCGGTGAGGCCGCCGGCGACCTCGCGCGCCACCCCGTGCTCGCGCGCCTCGTGCTGCTCAGCGCGGTGGCCTGCTTCGGCATCGTCGCACCCGAGGCCCTCGCCATCCCGATCGCCGCCGAGTACGGCTGGGCCAGCTGGGGCGGCATCCTCATGGCCTCGCCCATCGTCGGGGCCATCGTCGGGATCGTCCTCATCGGTCGCCGCGACGTCCACCAGCAGAACCGGTCGATCGTGCCGCTCGCCCTCGCGATGCCGCTGCCGCTGCTCGCCACGGCGTTCGACCTGCCGGTCGTGGTCGTGGCGGCGCTCTTCGTCGTCTCGGGCATGTGCCAGGCGTTCATGGTGCCGCTCCAGGCCACCTTCGCCCTCGTCACCGAGCCCGAGCTGCGCGGACGCATCTTCTCCCTCGCCGGGTCGGTGTCGATCGCCGCTGCCGGGATCGCCTACGTCGTCGCCGGCTGGGTCGGTGCGCACGCCGGGCCCCGCACCGGCGTCGCGATCTGCGCGGCCGGCTGCCTCGTGCTCATCGTGATCCTCGCGATCTCCTGGCCGCACCGGCACGTGCGCCACGCGGTCGAGCGCGCGTACGCGCCGTCGTCCCGCGCCGCCTGACGCGCCTCCGGTGGCCCCGACGCGGGTCCGATGCGCGTCGCCGACGTGCCCCCGACGCGTGGCCGACGCACGTCCGGAACGCGCCCGGACACGCACCGACCCGCCCGGCGGGGCGCCGGGCGGGTCGATGGGTCTGCTCGACCGACGGCGGTCGAGACGCCGGTCCGGTCAGCGGATCAGTGCATCCCGTTCGCCTTGAGCAGCGCCCGCCACGTCGAGTGGTAGGCGATGCCGGACATCGGCAGGCCGTGCGCCTTCTGCCAGGTCTTGAGACGCGAGGTCGTCGCAGCCGCGAACGTGCCGGTCTGGGTGGTCCCGATGGCCTTCTGCAGGATGGAGACGGCCGTGCCGCTCATGCCGGGCCGCAGCACCATGCCCGACCGCGGGACGAGCTGCTTGAGCAGCGGGCTGGCGTTCACCGGGGCGCGGAGCGGAGCGAGGCTGGGGCAGCGACGGGCGTTCGCCTGGTACCACTGGGCCCAGGACAGGTCGGCCGGGCGGCAGGGGCCCCAGTCGACCGGCGCGACGGCCTTGGTCCAGAACGAGGTCCGGCCCAGGGCGCCCTCCCACGACAGGGACAGGTGGATGTGGTTGCGGTGGCAGTTCGTGTCGGCCGACGGAGCGGGGGTGGAGGCGCAGTTCAGGTACGGACGCCAGCCGTCGCCGGTCCGGTACGAGCTCCACATCTTGTTGTTCCAGATGATGTACATGACGCCGAGTCGGCGCGCGTTGGCGAACTGGTTGCCCTTGCTGTCCGTGGCCAGCAGCCACGTGATGAGGGCGTTGGCGTTGGTGCGCTGGGCCGTGTTGCGCACGCTGAAGAAGGTGTCCAGCGCGCGGCCGTCGAAGTGCTCGGAGTTGGGCGTCGTGGCGCCGGTGCAGGCCCGCAGGGTGCTGTAGCTGTTGGCGTAGGTGGCCTTGATGAGGTTGCCGAGCTTGATCGTGCCGGCGCGGTTGCGCAGGTCGCAGGCCGTGTCGGGCACGTAGGGCGACAGGCCCTCGATGGCGGCGGGCAGCCCGGTCGGGACCGGTGGGACGGTGGCGCCGCCGGCCCGAGCCGTCGACGCGAGCGCGGGCACGAGGACCGCGGCCACGAGGGCTGCGACGGCGACGAGCGCGCGGACGGGGCGGCGCCGGGTCGGCCTCGTCGAGGTGGGGGACTGGTGTGGTGTCGTGGTGGGATTCATGCGGGTGGGTCTCCAACTGCGTACGGGATCGGCCCGGTGGTGAGACCGGGCTCGTCTGTCGCGAGGGGTGGTGTCGTCGGGGCCCGCACCGTGCGTCCGGACGCCGGAGAGCCGGGAGGGGCCCTCTGCCGCGGGAACGACGACCGTCCGAAGTATTCCTTTTGTGACCTTTTCGTGTCTCGAGAATGCGGAAGGTCGGCTTGACCGCCCTCAGCGCGCCGGCGGAGCGGTACCGCGTCGACGCGTCGCGACGTCGACGGCGCTCGTGACGAGCGCGAGCGCGACGAGGCCCGCTGCCACCCGGAGCGCCACGCCGGCGTCGGGCGGCGAGGACGCGAAGAAGACGGACCCGACCAGCGCGATGCCCGCCGCGGTGCCGATGCGCTGGCCGGTCTGCAGGAGGCCGCCCGCCGTGCCTGCCCGCGCCACGGGGACGTCGGCGACCGTGAGCGTCACGTTGGGGGAGATCACGAAGCCGCTGCCTATGCCGGCGACGAGCAGCGGGCCGGCCAGGGCCCACCCGGATGCCCCACCGGCGACGGCGTCGAGCACGATGTCGGTCGCCACGAGCCCGACGAGCACGACGGCGAGCCCGGCGGTGACGAGTGAGCGGCCCCAGCGCGAGACGAGCCGCCCGCCGAGCGCCGAGCTGACGGCGGACCCCGCTGCGAAGGGGGTGACGGCGAGACCTGCGAGCAGGGGCGAGTAGCCGAGCGCCTGCTGGAAGTGGATCGTCAGCACGAAGAAGATCCCGGTGAAGCCGGCGAAGTAGATGGTGCCCACCGTGGCGCCCGCGGCGTAGCCCGGCACGCCGAAGAGGTGCAGGTCGACGACCGGCTCACGCCCGTGCCTGGCCTCGCGACGTTCCCAGAGCAGGAAGACGCCGAGCAGGGCCAGTCCTGCGACGGCCACCCACCAGGAGACGGACCGCGACGCACTGCCGCTCTCGACGACCGGCAGCAGGAGGGCCAGCACGGCTGCGCCGAGGAGCAGGACCCCGACGGGGTCGAGCTCGAGGCGACGGCTGCGGTCCCGCGCCGGCGGGTCGGGCAGCCAGCGACGAGCGAGCACCACGGCGGCGAGCGCCACGGGGAGGTTGACGAAGAAGATCCAGCGCCAGCCGTGCTCCGCCCCGAGCCGGTCGAGGATGAGACCACCGGTCACGGGCCCGACGGCCGTCGAGATGCCGATGGTCGCGCCGAGGAGGCCGAACGCACGGCCGCGCTCGTCACCCCGGAACAGCTGCTGGATGAGCCCGGACACCTGCGGGTTGAGGATGCCGCCCGCCGCGCCCTGGACGAGTCGGGCCGCCACGAGCAGCGCACTGGTCGGGGCGAGGCCGCAGGCCAGGCTGGAGAGGCCGAAGAGGACGACGCCGACGATGAAGACGGTGCGGCGGCCGAGGGCGTCGCCGAGGCGGCCGGCGGGCACGAGCGTCAGCCCGAAGGTGAGGGCGTAGCCGGAGACGACCCACTGCAGCTCGCTGGGCGAGGCGTCGAGGCCGGTGTGGATCGAGGGCAGGGCGACGTTGACGATGCTGACGTCGAGCAGCGTCATGAAGCCCGCGACGAGGCAGACCCACAGCGCCTTCCAGCGGCGCGGGTCGGGCGGCTCGGCGGCACCGGCCGCAGGCGCCGGAGCGCCGGGCGGCTGGGCCGCGGGTTCGCGGTTCACGTCCCGGGACGTACCCGCTCGCGTGGCGCCCGGGACGGGTCGTCCACGAGCCGGACGTGAGGCGGTGGGTCTGGCGCATCCACTGGATGCCGGCCCGTTTTGTGCCTATAAAGGACGTGACGGCGACGCCGACGGACCGCCCTGCGAGGGCCGTGCCGCGCCGCCCCTGCCACCGACGACGAAGGACACCGCCGTGAGCGACCCGAACCGGCCGGCCGACCCGGGCCGCCCCACCCGCATCCTCATCGCCGACGACGATGCCGACATCCTCGACATCGTCGGGCTCAAGCTGTCCGAGTCCGGCTACGACGTGGAGCAGGCACCGGACGGGATCACGGCCTGGGAGGCCTTCACCGCCGACCCGCACGACATGGTCGTCCTCGACGTCATGATGCCGGGGCTGTCGGGCATCGACGTGCTGCGGATGATCCGGGCCAGCGACCGGCCCACGACGCCGGTGCTCATGCTCACGGCCAAGGCGCGCGACCTCGACGTCGACACGGCCTTCGCCGTCGGGGCCGACGACTACGTCGTCAAGCCGTTCAGCCCACGCGAGCTGCTGCACCGCGTCAACGGTCTCGTGGCGGGCGCCCGCTGAGGCACCGCCCGACGCGCCGGAGCGTCAGCGGCCCCCGAAGAGCCGGCCGAGCAGGCCGGTGCCCCCTCCGGGCTTGTCGCCCTCGTGTCCGGGGCAGCGCTGCGCCGTGGGGACGCCGCGCATGACCTGGTCCACGTGCTGGCCGCACCCGGCCCACGTCGTCCGGCCACAGGTCCGGCAGGTGACGGCTCGGCACATGGTGGTTTCTCCTCGAGGTCTTGGCGGATACCCAAGGGGGTATCTATGGCCGCCACGATAGCCGACCGGCGGCGTCACGGCCAGCCGCGACGCCCCGTCCGCACGTGGGAGCTGACGACAGCGCCATACCGGTCCGGTGCGGTGCAGACAGCGCGGGCCCGGGTGGTTGCAGGTCGACGCCACGGGGTACAAAAGGGTCGACGACGCCACCTCGGGGGAGGGGCGACTACCAGTCGCATCGGCGTCGTGAACCGGCCATCGACGAGGAATCCCTCATGAGCCTTCTGCTGCTCACCACTCCACTGCTCTTCGGCGCGCTGCTGCTCGCCCTCCAGGTCGTCGAGTCGCGGACGTTCAGTCCGGACGTCGCGACCCGCGTCGACGTCGCCGACGTCGAGCCCTGACCCTCGCCCGGGCCCGTCCCCGGGCCCGGAGGTCACCCGACCGGCTCGCGGCCGCTCGTCACGGCGGCGGCAGCGGCGTCCCGGTCACGGCGGTCCCCACTCCGGACGACTCCGTGACGCTCGGCGTCGCTCCCGACGCTGACGATGTCGTCGCGGTCGTCGCCGACGTCGACGGCGCGGCGGACGCCGAGGGCGACGCCGTCACGGTGGCGGTGACGACGAGGGTGCTCGTCACGGGAACCGTCCGTGTGACGGTGACGGTGACGGGGCCGGGCGGTGGCGGGGCGGGCG
>JAEWFB010000357.1 GCA_023389095.1 Actinomycetes bacterium | reverse complement strand
TGATCGTGATGCCGCGCTCGCGCTCGATGTCCATGCGGTCGAGGTACTGCGACCGCATGGCGCGGGCGTCGACGACCCCGGTCAGCTGGAGCATCCGGTCGGCCAGCGTCGACTTGCCGTGGTCGATGTGCGCGATGATGCAGAAGTTGCGGATCAGGTCCGGCGGCGTTGCGTTGGGAGCCAACGCGGAGCGGGCCATGGGCGACACGGTGGGGCGAACCTCGCGGTGTGGGCGACGGGTGGACGGTCGTGCAGGGCCGGCGCGGCGGACGAACTGTTCAGGAGCTGTCCACGGCCGGCGCCGGCATCGACCCAGTCTCCCACGTCCGGAGCCCGCGCCGTGCACAGCCGCCGCGGCCGAACCCCGCACGCCGCCGGCGGCTCGCGGCGCGGTGGGGTCAGTGCGTCGACGCGACGGCCGGCTCGGGAGCCTCGGAGACGCGGGCCGCGGCGGTGCCGGACGAACGACGCTCGAGGACGAGCGAGGTGACGGCCACGCCGACGCCGAGCACGGCCAGGCCGGCACCGACGAGGCTGGGTGCCCCGTAGCCGAAGCCGGCCGCGAGGACGACCGAGCCGAGCCAGGCACCGAGGGCGTTCGCGGTGTTGAGCGTCGAGTGGTTGAGGGCCGCGGCGAGCGACTGGCCCTCGTGGGCGACGTCCATGAGTCGCGTCTGCAGCAGCGGGACGAGCACCGAGGGCAGCAGCCCGAGGACGAACACCATCGTCACGGCCAGCCACAGCACGTGCGCCGCCTGGCCGAAGACGGCGAGCAGCACGGCGATGAGCGAGAGTGCCACGACGATCCCGCGCAGGATGCCGAACCCGCGCTCGACGCGACCGGACAGCGCCATGCCGACGACCATGCCGGTGCCGTAGGCGGCGAGGACCCACGGGATGTAGCGCTCGTCGAGACCGGCCAGCGAGGTCATCGTCGGGGTGATGAACGAGAACATGGCGAACATGCCGCCGAAGCCGACGACGCCGACGAGGAGGGCGAGCCACACCTGCAGGCGGGTCAGCGCCTTGATCTCCCGGCGCATGGACTCCTCGCCGCTCGGGGGCTGGTGCGGCAGGAACAGGGCCACGGCCACGACGGTGACCGCCGCGATGAGACCGACGGCGACGTACGGGGCGTGCCACGAGAGCCGCTGCCCCAACACGGTCGCGAGCGGCACCCCGACGACGTTCGCGACGCCCAGCCCGCCGAGGATCGTCGCGACCGCCGCGGTGCGCCGCTGGTGCGACACGAGCGACGCGGCGACGACCGAGCCGATGCCGAAGAACGCGCCGTGCGGCATGCCGGCGAGGAAACGGGCGGCCATGACGGTCGGGTAGGTGTCGGCGAAGAGCACTGCGAGGTGGGCGAGCGCGAAGAAGCCCATGAGGCCCATGAGCAGGCCCTTGCGTGGCACCTTGGCGGCGATGACGGCGATGAGGGGTGCGCCGACGACGACACCGAGGGCGTACGCCGACACGTAGTGCCCGGCCGTGGCGATGTCGACGCCGGTGCCGTGGGCGATCTGCGGGAGCAGGCCCATCGTCACGAACTCCGTGGTGCCGATGGCGAACCCGCCGACGGACAGGGCGAGGATGGCGAGGGCGGTGCGGCGGCGGGCGGGGCTCAAGGACGACTCCGGGAGGTCGATGCGGTCGGCTGGTGCGTGTGGCGGGTGCGGATCGCCGTCGACCCGGGCTCTGGCCCATACGGTAACGACGCCGTGGCTACGGTGATTCCCATGTCCACCTCCTCCGGCGGCATCCTGCGCCGCCTGCTCGACCTGCTGCGCGGACCGTCCCGCGCGTCCGCGCCCCGACCGTCTGCCCCGAGTCGTCAGCGAGGGCGCAGCGCGACGGCGCCCCGGCCGCCCTTGGGGGCGCCCCTCGGCTACCCCGGCGACGCGACCCGGCTGCCCGACACGACGTACGCCCCGCGCCCGGACGGCCGCCCCGACCCGGGCGAGATCGTGTGGACCTGGGTCCCCTTCGAGGAGGACCACAGCCAGGGCAAGGACCGGCCCGTGCTGCTCATCGGCCGCGACGGCCGCTGGCTCGTCGGTCTGCAGCTGACGAGCAAGGACCACGACCGTGACGAGCGGCAGGAGCGGCGGTCGGGGCGGGAGTGGGTGGACATCGGCACCGGCGACTGGGACCGCCAGCGGCGCCCGAGCGAGGTGCGCGTCAACCGGCTCATCCGCATCGATCCGGACGCCGTGCGGCGCGAGGGTGCGGTGCTGGCGCGCGAGCGCTACGACGAGGTCGTCGCCGCCGCGCGCGCCCACCTTCGCTGACCGCGGCGGCCGTGGCCGGCCCCGGCGGTCCGTCGGGCCGACGCCGGACGCGGAGCGGGCCCGTCACCGAGGGTGACGGGCCCGCTCAGGCAAGAGTGCGGAGCGTCAGAGCGACGCGGCCTTCTTCGCCATGGCCGACTTGCGGTTGGCGGCCTGGTTCTGGTGGATGACGCCCTTGCTCACGGCCTTGTCCAGCTTGCGGCTGGCGGCCTTGAGGGCGGCGTCGGCGGCATCCTTGTCACCGGAGGCCGCAGCCTCGCGGAACTTGCGGATCCACGTGCGAAGCTCGGACTTGACGGCCTTGTTGCGCTCGGTGCGCTTCTCGTTCGTCTTGATCCGCTTGAGCTGCGACTTGATGTTTGCCACGTGATGTTCTTTCGTTCGGTCGGAATCTGCCGTTAGAGGGCGGCAAAGCCGTTCGGGACCGGGCGTGGGGCACCCTGCGTGAACGGCTCTGGGTGGAGCCTGCATGCGCGCACGACCTGAGCGCGCACGCAAGGGGCAACGGTACCAGCGCCGGACGACCCCTCCAAACCGAGGACGACGGGACGGAACCGCAGGTCAGGCCGCAGGTCAGGCCGCAGGTGAGGCCGCACGTCGGACCGCACGTCAGGCCGTCGGTCGGGCCGGGGAAGGCGCGCCGTCGGGACCGCGAGGAGACGGCGGTCACCGGCCGCCGCGCGCCCCGGCGATCGTCAGGATGGCACGCTCGACGGCGTAGACCGGGTCGCGGCCCCCGCCCTTGACCTCGAAGTCGGCGGCGGCGACGGCCTGGATCGCGACGGCGAGCCCGTCGGCGCTCCAGTGGCCCACCGCACGGCGCGCCTTGTCGACCTGCCACGGGGCCATGCCCAGGCTCTTGGCCAGCTGCGCGGAGCTGCCGCGCCCGGCCGCGCCGACCTTGACGAGCTGGCGCAGCTGGGAGGCGATGACGGCGACGATCGGCACGGGGTCGACGCCGCTCGCGATGGCGTGGCGCAGCAGCCGTAGGGCCTCCCCCGCGTGTCCTGACACCACGGCGTCGGCGACCCGGAAGCCGGTGGCCTCGACCTTGCCGCCGTAGTAGGTGTCGACGACCGCGTCGTCGACGGTGCCCTCGGTGTCGGAGACGAGCTGCGCGCAGGCCGCGGCGAGCTCGCGGACGTCCTTGCCGACCGCCTCGACGAGGGCGCGCACGCCCTCGCCGGTGATCCGCCGTCGGGCGGCCGCGAACTCCTTGGTGACGAAGTCGGACTTGTCGCGGTCGGACTTGATCGCCGGGCACTCGACGACGCGCGCCCCGGCCTTCTTCATCGTGTCGAGGACCTTCTTGCCGCGCGGGCCGCCCCCGTGCGCGACGACGAGGCTGACCTCGGGCTCGGGGGCCGCGAGCAGGTCGAGCAGGTCGAGCTGGAGCTCGTCGGGCGCCTCGTGGACGTTGCGGACGATGATGCACGTGGCGCCGCCGAAGAGCGACGGGCTGGCGTGGACGCGCAGCTGCCCCGCCTCGTAGGTGGCGGCGTCGAGACGCACGACCTCGGCGTCGACCGTGCGCGCGGCCGCGACGAAGGAGGCGACCGCCCGCTCGACGAGCACCTCCTCGGGACCGCTGACGAGCACGAGGGGCGGGACGCCGGTGTCGCTCATGGCGCCAAGCGTGCCACGTGGGCCCGACAGCGGCGCACTCCCCCGCCCCGACGCCCGGGTCAGTCGAAGAGCTGGCCGGTCGCGAGGGTGAGCCCGAGCTGCTCGGCGCGGGCCGTGATGGTCTCGCCGGGCAGCTCGAAGTGCTCGACGAGCTCGTCGAGGAGCATCCCGGACTCCGCGGCGTCGCGCAGCTCGGCGTCCTGCTCGTCGGTCCACGCGTGGCCGGAGGTGACGGCGGTGCGGGTGGCCGGGGCCGCGGGCGGCGGGGGCGCGACCGGCCGCGGGTGCTCGGTGCCGTCGTCCTCGGAGCGGGTGCCCGTGAGCGAGCGCAGCGCCGGCTCCTCGACCGGGAGCGGCTCGGGCGCGGTCTGGTCGAGGCGGCCGAGCGCGGCGAGGACCATCTGCCTGTCGGTGGTCGGGTAGAACGGCGGGAGCGAGCGCTGCAGGAACCCGGCGTAGCGCGCCGTCATCATCCGCGAGTCGAGGAACGCGACGACACCTCGGTCGTCGGAGCGCCGCACGAGGCGCCCGGCCCCCTGGG
>JAEWFB010000266.1 GCA_023389095.1 Actinomycetes bacterium | reverse complement strand
GGCCCGCTCCCCCCGCCACGAGTCGCCCGGCGTGGAGGCGCCCACCGACGGCGTCGACGCGTCGGAGTCGTCCGACAGGTCGTCGTCGGCCTGCACCCAGGCGTCGTCGAACGCGCTTGCGGCGGCGACGGACTCGTCGACAGACAGGGCCTCGACGGTGCCGAGGTAGTGCGCCCACGGCGCGGAAAGGTCGGGCGTCTTGACGCCCTCGGCCAGGCGACGACGCACGTCGGGGTCGCGCAGCCGTCGCAGCGCCCCGGCGAGCGCCCGCTCGTCCTCCGGCGGCACGAGCAGCCCGTTGACGCCGTCGTCGACCTGCTGCGAGAAGGGTGCGATGTCGGAGGCCAGGACGGGCAGCCCGTGCGCGTGCCCGAGGACGACGTTCTGCGACGCCGTGGCCGAGCGGTACGGCAGCGCGAGGACGTCGTGGTCGGCCAGGAGCGAGGCGAGGGAGTCGGCCGGCACGTAGCCGTCGCGGATCTCGACGCGTCCGGCGAGGGCCGGGTCGGAGGCGAGCCGGCCGATGACGCCGCGGTTGGCGCCCCAGATCTCCCCCGCGATGGTCAGGGTGACGTCGGGGACCGAGCGCATCGCGCGCAGCAGGACGTCGATCCCCTTGTACTCGCGGATGAGCCCGAGCGCGAGCAGGCGGGTCGGGCCGGTCCGGGCGTCGCGGCTGATCGGGTCCCCGCCCGGCAGGTGCGGCGGCAGGTCGGCCACCGAGACGCGTCGGGCACCGAGGTCGTGGGCGACGCGCGCCTGCTCCGTGCCGTGCACGAGCGTCGAGTCGACGCGCGAGAAGAGCAGCGACATGAGCGCGGCGTCGCCGGGGTGCGACTCGTGCGGCAGGACGTTGTGGCACACGACGACCGACTGCGGCCGTGGCCCCGGCAGCCCCGGCACGGCACCCGCCGCGCGCAGCAGGGCCAGGTGAGCCGGGACGACCGGCGGCATGACGTGGACGACGAGGATGGCGTCGACGTCGCGCAGCCGGCGCCCGACCCGCACCCACGTGTCGGGCCGGGCCCAGCTGAGCGCGCGCACGGTGCGCGGAAACGGCGGCACCTCCGGCACGCCCGCAGGCACGGTGCCCTCGGCGCGCCGCAGCCGCGAGGGGTACAGGTGCGACCACGACACGAGGGTCACGTCGTGGCCGGCGTCGGAGAGGTGGTGCGCGAGCATCGTCGTGTGCGCGGCGACCCCGCCCTTGTACGGGTGCGTCGGCCCGACCACGGCGATCCGCAGCGCGGCCGACCCCGGTCCCGGCCCGGGCGCCTCGACGCGGGCGCTGTGCGAAAGGGCATCCGTCATGGTGCTCCGACTCTAGTTCTCCGCGGGCGCGCGGCAACGCGCCGCGCGGACCCGGGGCGCGCATGTCGGAGCAACGCCCCGGCCGCTCTACGCTGGGCCTGTGCAGAACGAGGACGTGTGGCTGGTGGTGCCGCTCTACGACGAGGCCACGGTCATCGGCGACGTCGTGCGCGAAGCCCGCCTCACCTTCCCGAAGATCGTCTGCGTCGACGACGGGTCCCACGACCGCTCCGCCGACCTCGCGGAGCAGGCGGGGGCCGCCGTCGTGCGCCACCCGGTCAACCTCGGCCAGGGCGCCGCCCTCCAGACCGGCTTCGACTACGCGCTCGCCGACCCCGCGATGCGCTACGTCGTCACCTACGACGCCGACGGCCAGCACCAGGTGCACGACGTCGAGGTGATGCTGGCTCGGGCCCGTGGCGACGCCGACGGCGAGCCGGTGCGAGTCGTCTTCGGCTCCCGCTTCCTCGACGAGCGCACCGAGGCCTCGGTGACCAAGCGGGTCGTCCTGCGCGCCGCCGTCGCCTACACCAACCTCACGACCGGCACGCGGCTCACCGACGCCCACAACGGGCTCCGGGTCCTGCACCGCGACGTCGTCGAGCGGCTCGAGCTCACGCAGAACCGGATGGCGCACGCAAGCGAGCTCGTGGCCCAGATCGGGTCGATGCGCTTCGACGGCCACCGGGTCGAGTACGCGGAGGAACCCGTGCACATCCTCTACACCGACTACAGCAGGGCCAAGGGCCAGTCGCTGTGGAACGCCGTCAACATCCTCGCGGAGCTGATCTGGCGATGAAGCAGCTGCTCTTCCAGGTCCTGCTCATCCTCGGGATCGTCACCGTCGCATGGCGCCTGCTCGCCGGGTCCGGGCAGCGCACCCAGGCGCTGCGCCGCATCGGGCTGCTCGTCTTCCTGCTGCTCGCGGTCGGCAGCATCCTGCGCCCCGGCACCCTGACCGACCTCGCCAAGTTCTTCGGCATCGGACGCGGCGCCGACCTCGTCTTCTACTGCCTCGTCATCGCCTTCCTCGGCTTCGTCGTCACGACCTTCAAGCGGTTCCGCGCCATGGAGACCCGCTACACACGGCTGGCCCGCCGGATCGCGCTCGACGAGGCACGCCCGGCGGCCGCCCACGCCGCGCTGGTGACGGCCCCGGACGAGACGCCGGAGCAGCCGCCGGCGGACGGCGCGGCGGGTGCGCCCACGGCAAACCCTGCGACACTGTCGGTCACGTCCCCGCCCCCGAGCACGAGAGCAGCCGATGCCGACTGATCCCAGCGGTCGCCGTCCACGCGACGACGACGCCTATGTCGTCGACACGCGCCACCGCGTCAAGCGAGCCGACGGCGGTGCGGTGCCCAGAGCGTCCGCCGGCCCGGCGGCCTCCGACGACTACGTCGTCGACACCCGCTCGCGCCGCCCCTCCCGGTCCTCCCGGTCCGCCCGTGGCGGTGGGGCCGGTGGGGCCGGCGGCTTCGCGGACTCGCGCGAGCCTGCCCCCCGGGAGCGCGGGCCCCGCGGGCCCGGACGCCGCCGGCGCAAGGGCCGCCTCGTGCTGCTCCTCGTCGCACTGCTCGTCCTGGCCTGGGTCGCCTTCCTCGTGTGGGTCCCGGTCCAGGCGTGGAACAACGTCGCCAAGGTCGACAACATCCCCGCCGGCGAGCGCCCGACCGACACGTCCGGCTACAACTACCTCCTCGTCGGCTCCGACAGCCGCGCCGGACTCACCTCGGCCCAGAAGAAGAAGTACGCCACGGGCAACGCCGAGGGCCAGCGCACCGACACGATCATGCTCGTGCACGTCTCCGACAGCGGCGGCAAGCCGGTCATGGTGTCGCTGCCGCGCGACTCCTACGTCCCGATCCCGGGTCATGGCTCGAACAAGATCAACGCCGCCTTCGCCTTCGGTGGCGCCAAGCTGCTCACCCAGACCGTCGAGAACGTCACCGGCGTCCACGTCGACGGCTACCTCGAGATCGGGTTCGGCGGCTTCGCCAACCTCGTGGACGCCGTCGACGGCGTCACCCTCTGCGTGCCGCGCGACATGAAGGACAAGAAGGCGGGCATCGACCTCAAGAAGGGCTGCCAGAACCTCGACGGCGGCAACGCCCTCGGCTACGTCCGCTCCCGCTACGAGGACCCGATGGGCGACATCGGTCGCGCCGCCCGCCAGCGCCAGTTCCTCGGCGCCCTCATGAAGAAGGTCGCCACCCCGGCCACCGTCCTCATCCCGTGGCGCTACAAGCAGACCGCCGACGCCTCGGCCGCAGGTCTCGCCGTCGGCGAGCAGACCGGGCTCATGGACGCCTACCGCGTGCTGCAGGCCATGCGCGCGGTCAGCGCCGACCAGGGCCTGTCGCTCAGCGTCCCGACCGCCGACCTTTCCTACCGCACCCCCGACGGTGGTCTCGCCGTCAAGTGGGACACCGCGAAGGCGAAGGCGCTCTTCACGGCCCTCAAGAACGACGACCCGCTGACCGAGCCGCCTCCGGGCACCACGGTCAAGGGCGCGTCGAACAGCTGACGTCCTCGTGCCGATGAACCCGCCTGTCCTGCCCGCCGACGTGCTCGGCCGCCTCGTGGCAACCGACGCGACGCGCCCGCGCCTCACCTGGTACGACGACGAGCCCGGGCCCACCTCGGGCGAGCGCATCGAGCTCTCGGCCCGCGTCCTGGCCAACTGGGTGGCCAAGGCTGCCAACCTCCTTCAGGACGACCTGTCCGCCGAGCCCGGCACCACGGTGGGGCTCGACCTGCCGACGCACTGGCGGGCCGTGTACTGGGCGCTCGCCGCCTGGTCGGTCGGCGCGGAGGTCGTCGTCGGCGAGGCCGCGACGGGTGCCGACGTGCTCGTCACCGCCTCCCCCGAGGCCGCGGCGGCCCACGGCGGCGACGCCGTGCTCGTGGCGCTGCCTGCCCTCGCCCGCAGCCATCCCCGGGCCGGCGACGCCTCGGCGGCGGTCGACGAGGCGCGCGAGCTGGCCACGCACGGTGACCTCTTCGTGCCGCTCGCCGACCCCGAGCCCTCCGACGTCGCGCTCGCCACCGCGTCGGGCTCGTTGACCTACGGTGAGGTCGTCGTGCCCGACGACGCGTGGGGACGGCAACCGCGCGTCGCGGTGCGGGGGCCGCTCGACGTCGTCCTGGGACGGTGCCTCGCCGCCTGGGCGGCCGACGGCTCGGTGGTGCTCGAGCGTGGGCCCGGCGGCCCGAGCGTGCCGACGCGGTACGCGTCCGAGGGCGTCACCGTCGACGCGACCGCCTGACAGTCAGGCGGAGAGTCGGTCGAAGAGCGTCCACGTGCGCGAGGCGACGACACCGGTGCTGGCGAGCCCGGCCCGCGCCTGGGCGGCCTTGACGGCCTCCCGCGTGGCGAGGTCGAAGACGCCGCTGGCGGGAACGCCGAGGAGCCGCTGGACGGCGATGACCTGAGGCCCACGGTCGCCGACGCGCAGCACCGTGGAACGGCTCCCGACGAACGGGAAGTCGCGAGCCTCGAGGACGTCCCACAGCTCCGGGGTCACGACGCCGGTCTGCTCGAGGGCGTGAGAGCGCTGGAGCGCCGTGACGCGGTCGCGCGTCACGGGCCCGAAGACGCCGTCGACGGGCACGCCGCCGAGGGCCCGCTGGAGCACGCGCACGACGGCGCCCCGCATACCGAGCCCGAGGGTCAGGTCCTTGTACGCCGTGTACGCGGTGCCGACCTCGACGCGAGCGACGCCGGCGTGGGGGCGGGGCGCGGCGGCCTGGGTCGTCATGGTGGTCCTCCTCGGTCTCTCGAGCACCATTCATTCACTCCGGTCCCATCCTTCACAACCGGTTCGGGTGAATTACAGACCTGGAATTTCCCGGAGCCCGACGCCTGCGCGCTGCTCGGCCGCACGTGGGCGGACCCCACTCCCGGGCCGCGGCGTGTGGGTCGACCCCACGGCCGCCGCGGGCCCCGGCGCGGATAGAGTCCGACCCATGGACAAAGTCGTCTCCACCCCCCAGGAGGCCATCGCCGGGATCAGCGACGGCATGTCGCTGTCCGTCGGTGGCTTCGGCCTCTGCGGCATCCCCTCCGTGCTCATCGCAGCGATCCACGACGCCGGCCTCACCGACCTCGAAGCGGTCTCGAACAACTGCGGCGTCGACGACTGGGGCCTCGGCGTCCTGTTGCGCGACAAGCGCATCCGCCGCATGGTCAGCTCGTACGTCGGTGAGAACAAGGAGTTCGAGCGGCAGTACCTCTCGGGCGAGCTGGAGGTCGAGCTGACGCCCCAGGGCACCCTCGCAGAGCGCCTGCGCGCCGGTGGGTCGGGCATCGCGGCGTTCTTCACGATGACCGGCGTCGGCACGCAGATCGCCGACGGCGGCCTGCCGTGGCGCTACGACGACGCCGGGGCCGTGTCCGTCGCGTCGCCGCCGAAGCAGACCCAGGAGTTCGAGTGGATGGGCGAGACGAAGACGTTCGTGCTCGAGCGGGCCATAACGACCGACTTCGGGCTCGTGCGCGCCGCGAAGGGTGACCGGCACGGCAACCTCGTCTTCAACGAGTCGGCCCGCAACTTCAACCCGCTGTGCGCCATGGCCGGGCGGGTCACCGTGGCCGAGGTCGAGCAGCTCGTCGAGCCCGGAGAGCTCGACCCCGACTCGATCCACCTGCCCGGCATCTTCGTCCAGCGCGTCCTGCCGCTCACGGCCGACCAGGCCGCCGAGAAGCGCATCGAGCGGCGCACCGTCCGCCCCCGCCCCGACGCCGCCACGACCGCCCAGGAGGCCTGAGATGGCACTGACCCGTGAGCAGATGGCCGCCCGCGCCGCCGCCGAGCTGTCTGACGGCGCGTACGTCAACCTCGGCATCGGCCTGCCGACGCTCGTGCCGAACTACGTGCCCGACGACGTCGAGATCGTCCTGCAGTCCGAGAACGGCATCCTCGGCGTCGGCGCCTACCCGATCGACGGGCAGGAGGACGCCGACCTCATCAACGCCGGCAAGGAGACCGTCACCCTGCGCAAGGGCGCGGCCTTCTTCGACTCGGCCACGAGCTTCGGCATGATCCGCGGCGGCAAGGTCGACGCCGCGATCCTCGGCGCCATGCAGGTCAGCCAGGGCGGCGACATCGCCAACTGGATGATCCCCGGGAAGATGGTCAAGGGCATGGGCGGGGCGATGGACCTGGTCCACGGCGCCAAGAAGGTCATCGTCCTCATGGAGCACAACGCCAAGGACGGCTCCCACAAGATCGTCAAGGACTGCTCGCTGCCCTACACCGGCCGCGGCGTCGTCCAGCGCATCATCACCGACCTCGCGGTGCTCGACGTCACCGCGGACGGCCTCGTGCTGCGCGAGCTGGCGCCCGGCGTCACCGTCGACGAGGTTCGCGAACGGACCGAACCCGAGCTCATCGTCGACCTCTGAGCCGGACTCCGACAGCAGGCAACGGTCCTCCCGCCCCCTGAGGGCGGGAGGACCGTTCGTCGTCCGGCGCCTCGCTAACCGCCGTAGTAGCCGAGCAGGTCGCCGATGACGTCGACCGAGCCCCCGGTGCTGGTCAGGGTGACGCTCGAGGACTTGATCCCCGACACGACGAGGCCTGAGACGATCTGCCGCGGGGCCGGGTTGAGGTTGGAGGTGCTCGGTCGCGGGAAGCCCGCCGGGAAGACGCTGACCGCGGTCGGCTGGGTGGCGTTCACCGCCGTAAGGGCGAACGTGACACCGGTGGCCCAGGACGGGACGTCGGCCATCGGGACGGTGAGATCCCGGCCCGCCCGCAACGGCGAGTAGGGCGACCACCAGCCGTACCTCGTGTCGAGCACCCGTCGTGGGCTCACGGGGGTGAACCGCGACCCGGTCCCCGAGACGAAGATGCCCGACAGGTCGGCGACCACATCGGTCGGAGCGGTGGCGTAGATGGTCACGGTGCCCCCGCGGCCCACCGGGACCGTGGCCATGTTCGCGACGGTCCCACCGGCGGTGTAGTTGAGGTCGGACGTGCCGGGTCGGCCGGCACCTCCGGCGTAGGCCGTCAGGAAGCCGTCACCCTGCGCCCGGGTGGCGGTGAGGTTGAGGTTGACGGCACGCGTGCCGGCCGGGAGGTTGCCGATCGTCAGGGTCAACGGGCGCCCGGGGATGACCTGCTGGACCGGGGAGCCCAGTCCGGAGCGGGTGTCCAGCACCCGGCGGAAGCTGCCGACCAGTCCTGCGGTCGAGCCCTTGGAGTAGTAGCCGGCCAGGTCGGCGATGAGGTGCGTCGTGCCGAACGAGTTGCGCAGGGTGATCGCGCCGCCGGCGCCGACACCCACGGTGACGGCGGTGGCCGTCGTGCGACCCGGGCTCGTGCTGAGCACCGACGAGCCCCGGAACGCCTGCCCGGCCGGGTACGCGGCCACCGAGGTGTTGCCGGTCGTCGCCGTGGTCGTGAGGTTGAGGGTGACCGCCGTGACGTCGGACGGCAGGCCTGCGGGTCGGATGGTCACCGAGCCGCCGGGGCCGAGTACGGCCTTCGGAGCGCCGGTCCCGGACCTCGTGTCGAGGACCCGTCGTGCGGTGACCGGCGTGTACTTGCCCGCGGCACCCACGTACTGACCGGCGCGCCACTGCGCCGCCGCCGACGAGCGGATCGCGGCGACCTGGGGATAGGCCGAGTCGCCGGGACAGCTGGTCAGGCTGAGGTCGCGGTGACCCATGACGCGCGGCTTGGTGACGCGCACGCCGGGGTTGTAGCGCGTGCTGCCCGCCGACAGGAGCGAGACGGACGAGCCCGGGTCGAACGGGGTGCGGTCGGCCTCCCAAGCGATGATCTTGGCGACGGAGGTCTGGACGGCGCTCGGGAACGGTACCGAGGTGAAGTTGCCGATGACCGACACCCCGAAGGTCTCCTGGTTGAAGCCGCCCGCCTGCGCGCCCTGGGTGAAGCCGGTGATGCTGCCCTTGCGCCCCTCGTAGATGCGCCCGAACCGGTCGACGAGGAAGTTGTAGCCGATGTCGCACCAGCCACGTGTCTGCGTGTGGAAGGTGAAGATGGCGCGCATCAGGGCCGGGGCCTGCGCGGCGGTGTAGTTGTTCGTGTCGACGGTGTGGTGCACGACGGCGGCCTTGAACCCGGCCAGGCGGTCGGGCTGGCAGGGCATGAGCCTCTCGTCGGCGCCCCACTGGGCACGCGTGACGATCGCGGGGGCGCTCACCGACGCGGCGGCGGCCGGTGCCGCCTGCACGGCGGCCGCGGGTGCCGAGCCCGAGTACGACGCCGGCTGCACCGTGGCGCCGGACGCCGTGCTCGACGATGTGGTGGACGACGTGGTGGACGTGCTCGACGATGTGGCGGACGGCGCGGTCGGCGCCGGGGTGGCGGCCACGGACGCGTCGGACGGGGCACTCCCCCCGTCCACGACCGTCAGGGTGAGGTCGCGAGGCACCGAGCCGCCCTTCGACGTGACGCGGACGTCGACGCCGTCCGAACCGGTCGCGGCCAGGACCGCGGAGCCGGCCTTCTGTCGCCGCGCCTCGGCCGACCCCGGGTCGGGCCCGTCCTGGGAGTCGAGGTCGACGGGCTGCCAGTCGCTCCATCCCTGGGCGCTGCGGGTGCGCATCTCGACGCCCATGCCGCTCGGGGCGCTACCGGAGAAGGTGATGCCGGCGACGTCGAACGGGACGCCGACCTTCGTCGCCGCTGCCGCCACGCGCTCGCCCGACCGGGACGATGCGGCCGCCTTGCCGGCGGGGACCGCCGCGATCGGCACACGCGTGACGTGCGGCGGGACGGCGGGTCCGCTCGCCGGGGCTGCCGTGACCGGCGCCACGGCCGGAACCGCGGACGGGGAGGCCACGTGGGGCCGGGCCACCGACTCCGCGGCACCGGCGCTTCCCGCCCCCACGGACACTCCCAGGGCTGCGACGACCGGTACCACGAGAAGGCCGCTGCGCAGTCGGGTCGCCCACCGGGGGGCTCGATATCGGGACGGGTGGGTGGGCGGTGGAGAGGTGGTCATGACGCTGTCCCTTCGAAGCTCCGAACGAGCATGTCCGCTTCACGACCATATGTCCAGATTGCGAGGCCGGCATGTCGCAGGCTCCCCGGGGGCCGCCACACGGGTGGGGCTGCCTCATCAGGACCTCGCATAGGATTCGGGGGTGCCCAACCCGTCGGAGAGCGTGATCGAGACCAACCAGGCACCAGTGCCGGACGCGACGGGCCGGGAGCGGACCGCCGCCGGCGAAGGCGGGGACCGAGGCCGCTCCGACGTCCTCGCCGGCCGTCCGTGGTCGCGCGTGGACCTCGCCGTTGCGGCGGCCGTGAGCGTGCTGACGATGCTCGTGGCCTGGGTCTGCCGGTCGGAGATCATCTCGAGCGACCCCTGGCACTACGCGATGGCGGCGGTCCAGTTCCCGCAGAGCTCCTGGGTGCCGCTGGGCTACACCCGGTACGGCATGATCCTTCCGCTCGGGCCGCTCGTGCTCGCCTTCGGCGAGGCGCCGGCCACCTTCTACCTGCCCGCCATCCTCGCCTCAGGCGTCCTCGCCGGGTGCGTGTACCTGCTGGGACGCCGCTGGTGGGGACACCTGGCCGGGATCACCGCCGTGGTGCTGCTGCTCAGCAACTGGATCGTCTTCACCAACCTCTCGCGCTACTACCCCGACATCCCCTCGATGGCCCTGGTGCTCGCCGCGCTCACGCTCGCCGTGGCGGCCCGCGGCCGGATGCTCTCCGGCGACCGCTGGTCCGTGCCGCTCGTGCTGGCGACGGGTTTCCTGCTCGGGTGGAGCTTCGAGGCGAGGGAGACGGCCCTCTTCGCCTGGCCGGCGGTCATCGCGGTCCTCTGGGTGCGCGGCAAGGTCGTGCGCAACGCGGTCCTCATCGCGATCCCCGTGCTGCTATGGGCCGCCGTCGACGTGGGGATCAGCGCCTGGGCCTACGGTGACCCGCTGCTCAAGCTGCACACGTTCACGCGCCAGGACCTCAGTGCCACGACGAACCCGGCGGACGTCGCCGTGATGAACCAGTTCGTCGGGCTGCCGCGCGTCGACTACCTGACGATGATCCCGCGGCTCGTGCTCGACCGGGACGTCCCCGGAGGCATCTGGTTCCTCGTCCTCGCCGGCGTCGCCGCCCTCGCCGTCTTCGTGCGCAACACGGCCGTACGCGTGACCGCCGCGGCGTTCATCGCGTCCTACGTCCTGTTCGTCGGGATCAGCGGCTTCTTCCTGCCGAACCACCCGGCGGGTCGGCTCGACGTCCAGCGCTACTGGATCCAGTTCGTCCCGTGGATCGCCCTGGCCGTCGCGGGCTGCCTCCACCTGCTGGTCAGTGCAGTGCTGCCCGCGGCCCGCGCCCGGTCGCGACAGCTGACCCTGGGTGTCGTCGCCGCGCTCGTCGCCGTGGGCCCCATCGTGTCCCTGGCCGGCGCCGCCGCGGCCGCGCCGACGCTCGCGCCGAACGGCGGAGCCCCGATGGCCGGGATCTCGGCCGAGCTGGCGAGCCTGAAGCCGCCGAAGGACGCCTCCGTGTTCACCGACTGGCAGAGTGCTCGCGTGCTCCCGGTCTACCAACGGCCGTGGTTCGGCGGCGCCAAGCAGTGGCGCGCCGACGTCCGCTCCATCACCGGGGCCCGCCAGCCCAAGCCCGGCGACTACGCCCTCATCGTCAGCAGTGGCGAGACGCCCTGTGGCTTCTGCACCGACGCCCTCGCCCCGTGGCGCAAGCGTCATCCGACGCCCCCCACGACCTGGGCGAGGGTGTACGGCTCCCCGAACGGGGGCTACGTCCTCTACGCCGTGCGTTGACCGAAGTCGGACAGCGAGCGCCGGACGATCCGGGCCAGGCCGGCCGAGACGGTCAGGCTGACCGCGACGACGCCCAGGCTCACGGCGGTGGACGGGTCGGTGGGCAGCAACCACGCGAGGGAGAAGGTCAGGGCCCCGACGAGCCAGACGACGGCGCTGGCACGGTGCCGACCGAGGGCCACGGCGGCGGGCTGCAGGACCAGGGTGAGCAGGTAGCAGGCGAAGCCCGCCGTGAGCACCACCATGTCGAAGCGACCCAGGTGGTACTGCGGTCCGGCCAGCAGGCCGAGCAGCCAGGGGCCCGCGACGGCCACCGCGGCGACGGCGAGCAGGCCCAGCGCCGCCGTGAACGCGAGCACGCGCAGGAGGATCTGGCGGAACCCCGCGGCATCCCGTGTCGCGACAGCGCGAGCGAGCCGCGGCATGAGCACGGCCTGGACCGCGGCGAAGGCGAAGATCGGCAGTCGCGCGATGAACGCCGCCGCAAGGTAGCTGCCGTCGTGGGTCGGGTCCGGGGTGTCCTGGACGTAACGGATCGCGACCGGCCCGAGGTTGACCAGGGTCAGGGAGATGATCGAGGCGATCAGCAGGGGTGCCATCATCGCCGCCATGTGCCGGACCATCGGCACGGAGGCGCGCTCCAGGGGGTCCTGCCGGGGCCAGGTGAGCGCGACGGCCACGGTGAGCGCGACCGGCACGATGGCGGCGTACCCCCACGTCGACGCGAACCCGGCGACGACGCACACGCCGACGAGCACCAGACGCGCACCGCCCTCGGCGATGAGCTGGCCGCTGTAGCGGCCGAAGGAGCCGCGGCCGGACAGCGCGCCACGGGAGACGTAGGCGATGCCGAGGATGAGGAACGCACAGAGCGTGATCACCCACAGGACGCCGGCGCCCGGGTGACCGGACGCGAGCACGAAGGGCAGCGTCAGGAGGGCGAGGGCGACCGCGAAGACCGTCGAGACCGTCCCTGCGGCCGTGAGGATCGGGCCGACGT
Organism: Actinomycetes bacterium; assembly: GCA_023389095.1. Taxonomy (GTDB): domain Bacteria; phylum Actinomycetota; class Actinomycetes; order Actinomycetales; family Dermatophilaceae; genus Monashia. The sequence continues at coordinate 5,602 of JAEWFB010000266.1, read as the reverse complement.
GCCCGCCGCCGTGGACGGCCGTGGCCGTGCGGCGGCTGACCTCCTGCTCGAACGGCAGCATGGCCCCCAGCCCGAGCCCGTAGGCCAGTCCCCAGAAGAGGTTGAAGTCGGCGAACTGCCCGGGGCCGAGGACGCGCAGGACCACGGCCGTGAACGCGTAGGTGGACAGGCCGAAGAAGCCGAGCCCCAGGGCCACGCGCACGGTGCCGCCGCGGAGCGCGGCCCGGGCTGCGGCGACCGGCACCCGCGGACGCTGCTGCTGCCGGACGTCATCCTCCACGGGTCACCAGGGTCCTGCGGGCCCGACGCCAGTAGGCGTCGAGCGCGCGGTTGACGATGCCCATTCCCGGCGGCAGCGCCATCATCGGCGGCTCCACCTTCGCCACGAGGAGCCGGGCGATTTCGGCGTCGCTCGCGGTCACCTCGGCCTGCACCCGCCGGCGCCGGTCGCGCAGCAGCCGGGTGTGCCGTGCGAGCCACCACCAGGACTGCAGCTTCTGCTTGGACCAGCCCTGCAGCACCGCCTGGACGAGGAGGAGCACCTCCATGCCGGCCACCGCCGGCAGGACCGCTCGCAGCAGTCCGTCGGGGTAGGTCGTGAGCACCGTGATGAGGCGGTTGCGCTCGACGAGGTACATCTTGAGCGGCGAGCGACCGAACTCGTAGTGGTGGTCCGCGACGGCGTCGGGCACGTAGCGCACACGCCACCCGCGCAGCCACGTGCGCAGCGAGAGGTCGGTGTCCTCGTTGTAGGCGAAGAAGAGCTCGTCGAAGCCGCCGAGCGCGGACCAGGCCTCGCGTCGCATCGCGAGCAGGCCGCCGGTGGCGACGGCCACGTCGTCGGGGACGTCGTGCTCGCTCGCCGGCTCTCCGCAGGCCCCGGCCCACGAGATGCCGCTGAAGTGCAGGGGGTTGCCGACGGAGTTGACGAGGTCGGGCTGGTCGGCGAGGCGCAGGCACCCGCACGCGATGCCGATGTCGGGCTCGGAGAGCGCCCGCGTCAGGGCGTCGAGCGCCCCGCGGTGCAGGATGGCGTCGGAGTTGACGAACACGAGCACGTCGCCGCCCGCGGCTGCGGCCCCCCGGACGCAGCCACCCGCGAAGCCGGTGTTCTCGCCGTTGCCGATGACGCGGACGAGGTCGGGCCAGCCGTGCTCCCGCGTGGCGCGGCCCTCGATCCCGTTGTCGACCAGGACGACCTCGTCGCCCGAGGCGCAGTCGTCGGCGATGGCCCCGAGCGCCTCCTCGAGCAGCGGCTCCGCGCCATATCCAAGTACGATGACGCTGCGCATGCGGGTGCTCACGGTCTCCACTTCTGGTCCGGTAGGGTCGTGCCGGTCGCGACGCGCCAAACCGCCAGTCGCCCGTACAGAGTTCGCCCGCCGGCTCCACGTGAGCTCGATGTGGCGGGACTGATCGCGGACAGTCTAGCTTCTGGCGTCACGCGCTCTCTCATCGCACATGAAGGATCACAGTTCCATGGAGTCAGACCCCACGCGCCGCAACGAGGACGTCTGGGTCGTCGTCCCGTGCTACAACGAGGGGCCGGTCGTGCGCGGGGTGATCGAGCGCGTCCGGGAGCACTTCCCGAACGTCGTCGCCGTCGACGACGGGTCGCGCGACAACTCGGCGGCGGAGATCGTCGCCGCCGGCGCGCGCCTCGTGCAGCACCCGGTCAACCTCGGTGCCGGCGCCGCCTACCAGACCGGCATCGACTTCGCGCTGCGCGACCCCGGCGCAGAGATCTTCGTCACCTTCGACGCCGACGGGCAGCACCAGGTCGACGACGTCGTGGCCATGGTCGAGCACCTGCGCACGGTCGACACCGAGGTGCTCATCGGCTCCCGGTTCCTCGGGTCCGTCGACGGCATGTCGCGCTCGCGCCGGGCCCTGCTCAAGGCCGCGGTCGTCTTCGAGCGGCTCACGTCCGGCATCGCCCTGACCGACGCCCACCAGGGACTGCGGGTCTTCCACCGCTCGTTCGCGCGCATCCTCGACATGCAGTCGCACGACATGAGCTGGGCGAGCGAGTTCCTGGCCCGGATGGCCGAGCACGGCACCACCTACGAGGAGTACCCCGTCCACGTCATGTACACCGACTACTCCCGAAGCAAGGGCCAGCGGTCCATCAACTCCGTGAACATCGGGATGGACGTCCTCATCAACAAGCTCCTGCGAGGTCGCTGATGCAGTGGATCAAGATCCCCCTGGTCCTAGCGGCCGTCCTCATCCTCGTCATGGTCTTCCGCAACCGGCAGCGGGTCGAGCTGCGGGCCGGGTCACGGCTGGTCGTCCTGCTCATGGCAGCGATCGCCGTGGTGTCGATCATCGACCCCGACATCCCGCAGGGGTTCGCCAACGCGCTCGGCGTGGCGCGAGGTACCGACCTGCTGCTCTACCTGCTCATCGTGGTGTTCGTCCTCACGACGCTCGGGCTCTACTTCCGGCTGCGCGACACCGACCAGCACCTGCGGCGCCTGGTGCGGTCGATCGCCATCGACGAGGCCATCCGCCAGGACGGGCCGCCCGGCTCGTCGGGGGCGGACCCCGGCGGCGAGGACCCGCGCACGTCGTGAGGCGGCGTCGGGGTCCGCTCAGCTGAGCCCGGCGATGTGCTCGATGAGGCCCGTGGTCGAGACCGACGGGGTGCGCGGCAGGTAGACGACGTCGCAGACGTCCTTGACCCAGTCGAACTTGCCCGTCCAGTCGTCGCCCATGACGAGGATGTCCGCCTCCTGCTCGAGGATGTAGTCGCGCTTCTGCTCCAGCGACTCCTCCAGGAAGACGCCGTCGACCACGCGCAGGCTGCTGATGATCTCGAGGCGCTCGTTCTCGTCGAAGACGGGGGCGCGCCCCTTCTTCGAGATGTTGAGGGCATCGGAGGAGACCCCGACGACGAGGCGATCGCCGAGCTCGGCTGCGCGCTTGAGCACGCGGACGTGGCCGACGTGGAAGACGTCGAACGTGCCGAAGGTGATGACGGTGGTCGCGGACAAGGGGCTTCTCCAGAGGATGGGGGGGACGTCCAGCCGCCGCACGGAGGGACGACGGCGACGCCCTGGGCGGGCAGAGGTCGGTGCAGAGGTCGGTCAGAGGCTACCGTCTCGCGCCGTCGACCCGTCGAGCCGGCGCAGCACCGGGGCGGCAGCCTCCGCCAGCGTGGTGTCCACGACACCGGCGCCGTCGCTCGGGGCGCCCCCGTGCACCACCGCGGCTGCCAGCCGCACCGCGTCGAGCTCCGCGACCTCCACGCCCCGCGGACGCGGCGTGGAGTCGCTCGCGACGACCCGCGCCCCGAGCGCCAGGGCCTCGCGCACCACGACGCTGTCACCGTCCCAGCTGGTGGGGCGCAGGAAGACGCCGACCCGGGCGAGCACGGCGCTCACCTGCGGGGGCGCGAGGTCGAACGACAGCTGCGCCCACTCGAGGCCGGCGACGAGGGACCGCAGCGCGGCGAGCTCGGGACCGTCGTGGCCGTAGGCGAGCACGTGCAGCGTCGCGTCGGGCCAGTCCTGCCTGACCATGCCGACAGCCTCGACGCCGAGGACGGCGTTGTAGTGGGCCAGCCCGGCGTTGGTGGCCAGCGCGACGGCGTGCGGGTCGCGGTGTGCGTCGTCGACGGTCTCGAGCCCCCGGGCGTCGAACGGCGTGACGACCGTCGTGCGGGCCGCCAACCCGGGTGGCAGGAGGTCACGGATGGACTCGTTGACCGCCCAGATCTCGTCGAAGGCGCGCAGGGAGCCCAGCACCGTCCGACGTCGCCGACGCGACATGCCGAGGAGCTGGTTGGCCGTGGACCCCGAGTGCAGGACCAGCGCCGTGGCCCCCGGGAGGAGCGCGAACAGCGGAGCGAGCCGCGCGGCCCGCGACAGCCGGGTGATGTGCAGGACGTGGAGGGAGCGCCGACCCCACAGCGAACCGAGCGCACCGAGCGCGCGGGAGGCCGAGCCCGTGTCGACGTAGGTGACCCGCGTCCCGGCGCCGCGCAGCGCCTCGGTCATCTGGCGGTGGCTCGTCATCACCCCGCCGACCTCGCCGTGCTCCTGGGCCCACTGCAGGACCCGTGCCCGGCCCGCGGCCATCAGTCCAGCCTCGAGCTCGTCAGCACCCCGAGGAGGTGGCCGCCGGCGGTGAGCACGGCCAGCGGCACGAGGGCGACGACGAGGACCTGGGTGCCGAGCAGGTCGCCACGCGCCACGTCGACGACGGCTGCCACCAGGGCCAGCAGGCTCGCCTCGACGGCGACGAAGGCGCGGAAGAAGGGCAGGTGGCCCACGGCCCGGCGCACGGCGGCGATCCCGGACCGCTTCGATGCCGTCACCTGGACGACGTCGTCGAGCATCGGCCGGCCGGTCTTGGCGCGGGCCACGATGACGAGGTCGGTGAACGCCTTGTTGAGCAGGACGACCACCGCGACGAGCAGCCCGAGCACGGTGAAACCACCCACGTCGCCGGCCCGGTCGAGCGACCACCCGTCGGCGCGCAGGCCCACGGCGATGGGGATCGCCGCCTCCGTCGCGTAGTGACCGACGCGGTCGAGGTAGATGCCCGCCGGCGAGAAGCGCTGGCGCCACCGGGCGACCTCGCCGTCGGAGCAGTCGAGCAGGATCTGCAGCTGCATCGCGAACGCCGCCACCAGGGGGCCGACCACTCCCCCGAACGGGATCGCGGCCGCGCCGAGCACGCCCACCGCGATCATCAGCCAGGTGACGCCGTTCGGGGAGATCCGCGTGGGCAGCAGAGCCCGGGTCGCATAGATGGACAGGTGCCGGATGTACAGCGCACCGGCCCAGTGCTCGGCGTTGTAGCGGGCGATGTGCTCGGGGGGTTGGGCCACCGCGCGCAGCTGCGCGATGCTCGGACGGTCGTCAGCGGGGTCGTGCGTCACGATCGCCTATCCTGCCCTGTCGACGAGATGGTCGCTCCACCCCACGACAGAGGCGGCCACCGAGAGCACGGCGAGGACGAGCGCCCCGGCGAGCAGTCCGACGGCAGGGCTCTGCAGGCCACCCCCGATGACGGCCAGCACGATGACGCGCCACTCGAGCCCGCTGGCCCGCCGCAGCCAGGCAGCGCCGGGCCGGCCGGTCTCCCTCAGCCGGTAGGCGTTGTCGTAGACGCGCCAGCACACCACCGCGAGCCAGCCGTACGCCGCCGCCCTGGCCGGCGCCGCTCCCCCGGCTGCCAGCAGCAGGGCCGCCGCCTCGACCACGAGGAGCAGGCCCGGCACCTGCCAGGCCAGCCGCCCCCGTCCGGACGGCCTGGGGAGCACCGCGAGGTCGCAGAGCTCGGCGAGCTGGACGTCGGGGTGGTTGCGGCGGAAGCCGTCGCGTCCGGTGACGGCGCGGACCAGCCTGCCGGCCTGGGTCCAGGTGAGCGCGATGAGCGACGCGATGCCGAGCGCCCACAGCACGACCGCCGGGCTCATCGTGAGCAGCCCCAGCGACATGATGAGGTAGCGCTCGGCGATGGGAAGGTGGAGCACCTGCTTGACGTCGCGGACCAGCCTGGCGCGCGGAGTGGGCGGCCGCGGCACGGATGTGGGGACGCCGGCCGGCGCGTCGAGGCCGGCGGCGCCCGGGACCCCGAGGCCGCCCACCGC